>CACZHN010000046.1 GCA_902780985.1 uncultured Lachnospiraceae bacterium
TGGGGCGCTTGTTCAGAAGATTATGTCTGTTTCCCAGTATAACGGGTTGGGAACTTATGATCCGAACACTATGTACTTCTGCTATGAGAATGCTGATACTCATGAGATAAAGAGGATTTATCTTGGTCAGCATGTAATCTATGCCAGCGGTGTTTCTGTGACTTATAAGGTTGATACCAACCAGACAATCACACAGACTGCAGCTTTGGCAGAAGATATAGTTAGGTCAGCACCTGCAGTTACGAAATCAGGATATACATTTGTAGGATGGAAATCAGACAATACGGCAGATGGAGCAGTCTTATCAAACTATGTACTTCAGAGTGCTTCAGCGGTGACCCTTTATGCCGTGTTTAAGAAGAATATAACTATTGAAATGGATTCCGGTGATGCGGAACTTATGGAAGATGCAGAAGAGACCTCTCAGACCGCAATTCTTTATTACAATAACGGAACATCTTTATCAGAACCTGTAGTGATGCCTGAGAATGTTTATACCTTAGGCGAAGGTAAGAGTTTTATTGGCTGGAAGACCAGCCTTGCTTCGGAAGTAATATATATCCCGAGAGAATCGTATAGTTTTACAAAGGATGAGATGCTTGTACCGGCATTTGTTGATACGGAATATGACTTTGTGAATGTTTCAACTCAATATCAAACATTCCATGTACCCGCAGATGGTATATATGAATTCGAGTTGTGGGGCGGAGCTGGTGGAACAGCGATGGGTACGATCGATAATGAAACAGTATATGGTAAGGGTGGAAAAGGAGGCCATGTAAAAGCATACAGAAAGTGCAAAAGGGGTTCGTATCTTTATGTATATAATGGCGGAAAAGGTAAGGGAAATACGAACACAACAAGTTCCTATAGTGTCTCGGGCGGACTCAATGGTGGCGGAAATGGATATTCTTATTATTCATCAAATGCAAATAAAGCCTGGGGCGCAGGTGGCGGAGGTGCGACATATGTTGCCGATCAGCAGTTTTCATTAAATTCATCAAACTATTCAACTCAATACAATCAGCGACAGCATATACTCATTATTGCCGGTGGCGGTGGAGGTGGTGGTGTCTCTGCAATTGATTCTGGAACGAATGAAATTCAGAATTACAACTTCCACAAAGGAACGCACGAAGGTGGATATGGTGGAGGTGAAAGAGGCGCTGATGGATCTGCCGGAGTATTGGGCGGCAGACAAATTGCGGTTGGTACTACTGATTACGATGGGTTTGGTGCAGCAAAACAGACCAGTGGATCTAATATGACATATTCTGGCGGTGGAGCTGGATGGTTTTCAGGATCTTCAGGATCATATGGTAACTCTGCTGCAGGAGGCTCTTCCTATGTTGGTAATATGCCTACTTTCACATACAACGGGAAAAAGTATAAGACACTAAATGAGGGTAATAAAAATGACGGCGAGGGTCATGCTTTTATCCGATTTATGGAGCCTTGTGTGGTTGAATAGGAGGACATATGAACATAATTGATATGATTAATCTTAAAACGGGGATTTCTATGGGAGCAGGAATCCTCGTTATTCTTATGACTCTCATACAGATTGCTCCGATAAAGCTTAATCCTTGGGATAAGATTCTCACTTGGCTCGGAAACCATATGAATGCGGATATCGTAAAGCGGGTTGATGTGATAGAGGCTAAACTTGATGAGCACATCAAGGAGTCCTCTGACGAGATGATACGGAAGGTTAGAGCAGATATTCTTTCATTCGGTAACTCTTGCATGAATGGGCACCTTCATACCAAGGAGGAGTTCGAGTTTGTTATCTCCGAGTGCGACCAGTATGAGAAGTATATTGAGAAGACTCAGGCGAAGAATGGTGTGGCTACGGCAACCATAGCTGAGATCAGAAGACTCTATGAGAAGGGGATTCACGATAATTCTTTCTTAAAGGAGGGCGAAAGGGATGAGGAGAAAAAAGCGTAAGCGCGGTTTTACCGACAAGATGTACTTATATAATGTGATTTTCGTAACGGCAGTGGTGATCATTTCATTCATTGCCGTTTTTCTTTCCGGGAAACTGATGCTGGATACTTCGGCTATCTCTGTGATCATTCCAAGTGCTTATGCGGAACTTGCGGTTCATACAGGTTTCGTCATATGGAAAGCAAAAGCGGAGAATGCCAGGAAGTATAAGGATGTGAACTTAGAAACTTTTGATGATGAAATAGGAGGTCAGGGATGAACGAGATTATTTATGAAGTAGTAAAGGCGGTTCTGGTAATCGCAATCATGGTTGTAGTGAGATACGTTGTTCCTCTTCTTAAGAGCAAAATCAACGGATCTGAACTTGAATGGGTTTATGCCTGGGCAGTAAAGGCGGTCAAGGCAGCAGAGCAGACACAGACGGGTGAGCATACCGGTACTCAGAAGAAAGCCATTGTAAAAGAGTTCCTTTTAGATCTTGCAAAGCAGAAGAACCTGTCCATTACAGATGAGCAGCTTGAGAACCTTATTGAGTCAGCTGTTTATGCGATGAAACAGGAGGATGCGAGAAATGAAGCTGGTTGAATCTATCATGACCAATAATCCTTGCTATACGGCAGGGAGAAAGATAACAGTAAAGGGACTTATGCTCCATTCCGTAGGGTGTGCTCAGCCGAGTGCATCCGTTTTTATTAAGAACTGGAATAAGGCTTCTTACGATAAAGCCTGTGTGCATGGATTCATTGATGGAAATGACGGAACTGTATACCAAACCCTTCCGTGGAATCACAGAGGGTGGCATGCCGGCGGTAGTGCAAATAACACGCATATCGGTGTTGAGATGTGTGAACCGGCATGTATTAAATATACAGGTGGTGCAAACTTTACCTGTATGGATGTTCAGACGGCAAGGGAAGTGGCTACAAGGACATATAATTCTGCGGTAGAGCTTTATGCGAAACTCTGCAAGGATTTTAATCTTAATCCTTTGGCGGATGGTGTCATCATCAGCCACAGTGAAGGATACAAGAGAGGTGTGGCATCAGGTCATGCAGATCCGGAGCATCTTTGGAAAGGACTTGGTCTTCCTTATACAATGGATACCTTCAGGAAAGCCGTCAGCGAGAAGATGGGAGTAGTGGTATCTGAACCGGTACAGAGCACACCTGAAAATGTGATATGGACCTTCCTTTTGTCACAGATCGGTAATGAATATGGTGTAGCTGGTCTGATGGGTAATCTTTATGCTGAGAGCGGCCTGAGTTCCACTAACCTTCAAAATTCTTACAATAAGAAACTGAATATCACAGATGAGGAGTATACCAGACTTGTAGATGGGAATAACTATCCGAACTTCGTTACCGATAAAGCAGGATACGGACTTGCACAGTGGACATATCATTCAAGGAAGAAGAATCTACTTGATTTCGCAAAGCAGAAGGGAACTTCTATCGGAGATATGACCATGCAGCTTGAATTCCTGATTCATGAACTGAAAACAGGGTATAAGGCGGTATTCGATACGCTTGTATCGGCAAAGTCGGTTGAGGAGGCAGCAGGCATAGTGCTTACCGGTTATGAGAAGCCTGCCAATCAGGGAGATGCCGTTAAGAAGAAAAGAACTGCATATGGACAGACCATCTATGATAAGTATGCTAAAGGAGTCAAGCCTACAGTAAGCAATGGAGCGGCATATACTGTCAAGGTATCGATTCCTAATCTAAACATCCGTAAAGGCCCTGGGACAAATTATGAAAGAACCGGTAAGTTTACGGGAGTTGGTGTCTTTACCATCGTTGAGGAAAAGGATGGATGGGGAAGACTCAAGAGCGGCGCTGGGTGGATTTGCCTTTCATACACAACACGGATATAACGATAAAGCCTGTGGATTTCTCTTCGGAGATTTCTACAGGCTTTTTTTTATTTTGAAAATCGTAAGATTGCCCCTACCTCCAAGGCTACACATTGAGAGCACTCGATGTAAAAAGCCATCTGAAAAAAGTTTTTGGAAAAACGTAAGACTTTGATATCTCCCAAGGCTACCACTCAGAGAGGCAAAAACAAATAGCTCTCGGAAAGAAGGAAGTAAACATGAAGCACAGTTTGAAGATCAGTGTTTCAAAAGTCCCGAGAACGCTGGGTGTGGTTACCTGCAGATCGGTTTCCTTAAGGGAAAGGTTCTTACGATTCCTTTTTGGAAGCAAACAGCGAGTAACAATCCTCATTCCCGGTGACAACGTCGAAGAAGTGACAATCAGCGAACCAACGGGAGGAGGTGAAAGAGATGAACAAGATCGAGTTGATTCTGAACGTCGCACAGCTTGTGTTACAGGTCGTTAAGGACATGAGGAAACTCTCTGACAGTGTCCAGAAGGTATGCGATACCGTAATGGAAGGTCTGTCGGAGGAAGAGCAGCCCAAGGCCATTGAGCAGAAGCCGATGAAGAAAGCAGAACCGGATATCTCACTTGAGAGAGTTCGTGGTGTTCTCGCTCAGAAGAGTCAGGAAGGCTTTACGGCTGAGGTTAAGAGCCTTATCCAGAAGTTCGGGGCAAACCGCTTAAGCGAGATTGATCCTAAGGACTTCAAGGCGGTACTCGAAGAAGCGGAGGGACTCGGAAATGGCTAAACATGCAATACTGTCAGCTTCGAGTTCACACAGATGGCTTAACTGCTTACCATCGGCAAGGCTGGAACTGGAATTTGAGAATACCGGTTCGGAAGCATCAAGGGAAGGAACGGCAGCACATGCTCTCTGTGAGCACAAGCTAAAAAAGGCACTAAAGCGAAGGTCAAAGAGGCCTACATCGGAATATGACTCTGATGAGATGGAAGAGTGCAGTGATGCGTATGTCCAGTTCGTAATGGAACATTACATGGAAGCAAAAGAGAAATGCACCGATCCGATCATCCTCATCGAGCAGCACCTTGATTTCTCTTGCTATGTGCCTGATGGGTTCGGTACAGGGGATTGCATCATAATCTCCGATGACAAGCTTCATATCATCGATTTCAAGTATGGTATGGGAGTCCTTGTAGAAGCTGAGAACAATCCGCAGATGATGCTCTATGCACTTGGCGCCCTTGAGATCTATGACAGCCTTTACGATATCCGTGAAGTGTCAATGAGCATCTTTCAGCCGAGACGCGAAAATGTCAGTACCTGGACTATTTCGGTTGAAGAACTCAAGGAATGGGCGGAGACGGAACTGAAGCCGAAAGCAATCCTTGCTTATAACGGCGAAGGTGAATATGCTCCGGGCGAATGGTGTACTTTTTGCAGAGCGGCCGCGAGGTGCAGGGCAAGAGCCGAAGAGAAGCTTGAACTGGCCAAGTCGGAATTCAGGCTACCTCCGTTACTTACGGACAGTGAGATTGAAGAGTTACTTGCTATCATCCCTGACTTAACCAAGTGGGCAAATGAGATCCTTGCATATGCAACGGATGCAACCATCAATCACGGCAAGCAATGGAATGGTTTCAAGATTGTTGAAGGTAGATCGGTACGTAAATACCGGGACGAAGGGAAGGTCGCTGAAGCGGCAATTGAAGCTGGTTACACGGACATCTATCGTCAGTCTCTTATCACCATGACAGAGATGCAGAAGTTGATGGGTAAGACAAAGTTTGAGGAAATCCTCGGTGACCTCATATATAAACCACCGGGCAAGCCTACTCTTGTTCCTGATTCGGATAAGAGACCGGCTATGAACGTAACAGACGCAATAAACGAATTTAACGTAATTCAGGAGGATTAATTATTATGGCAACACAGAATACTAAGGTTATTACAGGTGTTAAGACTCGTCTTTCATACTTCCACGGCTGGGAACCCGTTTCTATTAACGGCGGAGCTGAGAAGTATTCCGTATCGGTTCTTATTCCTAAGGATGATAAGGAGACGATCGATGCTATCAATAAGGCCGTAGATGCGGCTATCGAGGAAGGTATTGCCAAGTTCGGTGGTAAGAAGCCTAACAAAGCAGCAATCAAGCTTCCTCTCAGAGACGGAGATGTTGAGAGAGATGATGAGGCATATAAGGGTCATTATTTCCTTAATGCCAACAGCACTACGGCTCCTCAGATCGTTGACCGTGCGGTAAAGCCTATCCTTGACAGAGGAGAAGTATATTCCGGTTGTTATGCGAGAGTGTCTCTTAACTTCTATGCATTCAACTCTAACGGCAACAAGGGTGTTGCTTGTGGACTCGGTAACATTCAGAAGATCAGTGATGGTGAACCTCTTGGCGGCAAGTCATCTGCATCCGATGATTTTGAGACTCTCGCCGATGATGAGTTCTTGAACTAAGGGGGTGCTGATTATGGATACGGTTATGGTCAGTACTGTCCTTGTCAATATTCTTCTCGGAAGCTTCATCGTCTTGATCTTATCCTGGGCGGTAGCAGGTCTTCACACCATCTATTACGATTACAAGCGTAATAAGAGGGAACAGGAAGCTGCAAAGCGTGATGAGGAATATCATCAGAAGCGCATGGAAGAATTAAATAAGTAACACATTCGGGGCGGTATGGAGGATATCTGTACCGCCTCTTTTTCTTTGGAGGTAAGACATGAAAAATCTTGAAATTGATATCGAGTCCTTCTCCTCAGAGCCTCTTGCGAAGTGTGGTGTTTACCGGTATAGCGAGTCACCTGATTTTGAAGTCCTTCTGTTCGGCTATAGCATAGATGGGGGTGAGGTTAAGGTTATCGACCTTGCATCAGGTGAAGAACTGCCACAGGAGATAAGGGATGCTCTGACAGATCCTTCAGTAACAAAATGGGCATTCAACTCACAGTTTGAGAGAATATGCCTTTCTCGCTATCTTGGGCTTCCTAAGGGGAGTTATCTTGATCCGAAGCAGTGGAGATGCAGCATGGTCTGGTCGGCTTATATGGGGCTTCCTCTTTCGCTTGAAGGGGTCGGCGCGGTACTCGGTCTTGAAAAGCAGAAGCTGACAGAGGGCAAGGATCTTATCAGGTATTTCTGCGTACCTTGCCAACCAACCAAGTCAAACGGAAACAGGACGAGAAATATGCCGACCGATGCAGCCGATAAGTGGGAAAGGTTCAAAGCTTATAACATAAGAGATGTTGAAACTGAGATGCAGATACAGACAAGGCTTCAGAAGTTTCCTGTACCGGAGCAGGTGTGGGAAGAGTTTTGGATGGATCAGGAGATTAACGACAGAGGCATTCTTGTTGATATGCCTTTTGTTGAAAAAGCAATCAGCCTTGATGCTGACTCACGTAGCCAACTTATGCAGTCAATGAAAGAACAGACAGGTCTTGATAATCCGAACTCAGTAGTTCAGATGAAAGAGTGGCTTTCGGATAATGGTCTTGAGATGGAGACCCTCGGTAAGAAAGCGGTCGCAGAAGCAATAAAGAATACTTCGGATGATCTTGCAGATGTCTTGTCACTCAGACAACAGCTTGCAAAGTCATCGGTTAAGAAGTATCAGGCTATGCAGAATGCAGTCTGTTCGGATAACCGGGCAAGAGGTATGTTTCAGTTCTATGGTGCCAACCGAACGGGTCGATTTGCGGGGAGAATCGTTCAGCTACAGAATTTACCGCAGAATCATATGGAAGACCTTGCTGAGGCTCGTTCACTTGTCAGAAGCGGTGATACGGATGCTCTTGAGCTCCTTTATGATGATATTCCCGATACCTTATCTCAGCTGATCAGAACGGCTTTCATTCCTGAAAAGGGTAAGCAGTTCATAGTGGCAGACTTCTCTGCAATAGAGGCAAGAGTGATTGCATGGTTTGCAGGAGAAGGGTGGCGCATTAAGGCATTCGGTGACGGAGAAGATATATACTGTGCATCCGCTTCGAAGATGTTCGGTGTACCGGTTGAGAAGCACGGAGTAAACGGACATCTCAGGCAGAAGGGAAAGATTGCTGAACTTGCTCTCGGGTATGGAGGCTCTGTGGGTGCGCTTAAGTCTATGGGTGCCCTTGAAATGGGCCTTGAAGAAGATGAACTGCCCGAGCTGGTATCTGCGTGGAGACAGGCTAATCCCAATATCGTCAGATTCTGGTGGGATATCGACAATGCCGTGAAGAAAGCCATTAAGACAAGACAGGTTCAGAACACCTATGGCTTGGTCATAAGTTACAGAAGCGGAATGCTCTTTATACGGCTCCCTTCAGGAAGGGAACTTGCCTATGTGAAGCCTCGGATCGGAGAGAATAAGTTCGGCGGGGAGTCTGTCACTTATGAGGGTGTCGGCGGTACAAAGAAGTGGGAACGGCTTGAGAGCTATGGCCCCAAGTTTGTTGAGAATATCGTCCAGGCTACAAGCAGAGATATCCTCATGAACTCAATCCGGATACTTAGGGATTGTCGCATAGTGGCTCATATCCATGATGAAGTGGTCATAGAGGCTGATACGGATATGAAACTTGAAGATATATGTGAGAGAATGGCTTCTTTACCGGTATGGGCGGAAGGATTATTGCTCAGAGCGGACGGATATACATGTGATTTTTATAAAAAGGACTAAAATCGTAAGATTCTGCCTCCTGTCAGGGCTACCTGGTAGGAGGTGGTTTTTTATGACTACATTTACCAAGAATGGTGTTCAGATCACGATGCCTCCCATGGATAAGACCGCCAAGCTGAATATGGAAAGGGCAGCGGAGTTCATGGCACGAATGCTTCAGAAGTATGGGCCGGAGATTCGAGCAGAGATAGAGGCCAAAGAAGCGAAAAAAGGCAACTCAAAGGACAATTAATTAATGAAGAGATCCGGCAACGGCAAAAGTGTGTCCGCTGGCGGATTTTTTCTTATGAAATGGCTAAAAACGGCTAAATAGCGCTGACTTTCTCGGTGATTCACGACATTATGAGGATGAAAAGAGGACTGTATTTCAGTGGGCAACAATTATGAAAGGAGGATGATTACCATTAAGAGTTGTTACATATATACGAGAGTCTCAACTGAGGCACAGGTTGATGGTTATAGCTTGGAGGCTCAGATGCAGGCACTACGAGAATATGCAGAATACCGAGAACTGAAGATAGCAGGTGAATACTGTGATGCGGGCATTTCAGGAACTACTATCAAGGGAAGACCAGCGTTCAGGCAGATGATGGCGGATGTGGCTTCACAGAAAGATGATATTTCCTTTGTTCTTGTGTTCAAATTGTCACGATTCGGAAGAAATGCCGCTGACATTATGAGATCACTTCAAATTCTTACTGATTATGATATCAATCTGGTCAGTGTAAGGGAGTCAATTGACTCTTCAACGGCAGGAGGAAGGTTGACCCTTGCAATCCTATCGGCGGTTGCTGAGATGGAGCACGAAAATATCACAGTTCAGTTCATGGCAGGGCGAGTACAGAAGATTAAAAACGGAGGCTGGACCGGAGGAACAGTTCCATATGGATATAGGGTTAAAGAACACAAACTCTGTATAGAAGAATATGAAGCAGAGGTGGTTCGAAAAATGTTTGAGCTTTATGACCAAGAGGGCAGTACGGCAACCTCTGTGGCGGTAGCATTAAATAAGTCTTCTTATGTGAAATCTAATGGTAAGCCATTTACCTATGAGTTTGTATCCGGGGTATTAGATAATCCCATCTATTATGGAAGGATTTGCTACTTCAGGAGAACTAACAGGAAGGATCATAACGGAAATATTATAAAGCAAGATCCTAATGCGCTTATATCGGTTGAGGGAAAGCACGAAGCTATTATTACAGAAGATCTTTGGAATAGAGTGCATGAGAAGCGGCTTCAGATGGCCGAAAGATATAAGAAGTCGGCAGAGGTTGTAAATACTCATATTCTTTCGGGAATAGTAATGTGCCCCATATGTGGAAGGCCTCTTACCGGTCAGGAAAGCAAGTCTAAGAACTATTATACCGGTGGTTGGTACAAATCAATTTATTATTACAACTGTCGATATAGCGGAAGACAACATGGTAAGGTATGTGCCTTTGACAAGCTTCTCAATGAAGAGATTATTGATGGTCTTGTATTCAGGATAATAGGAAAACTTCGGTTTTATGATGAATTCAAGGAGGCATTTGAAAAGGCTACCAATGAGCGCGATACGGTAGAAACACTTGAGGATAGACTTGTAAATCTTCGTACTGAGCTTAGAAATGCTGAGTTTGGCAAGTATAAGATAGGAGAACAACTGGACGGCCTTAATCCTTTGAAAGTCGGCTATGACAAGAAGTATCAGAAGCTATCTGACAAACTTGATGAGATCTATGACCGCATAGACGATATTGAAGAAGAAATCATAGTAACTAAGAAACGAATCGAATCATCTGAAAAGAAGAGGGAAACTGATATACAGGTAACGACGTTTATAGATAATGTGAACCTTCTTCTTGAAAAGATGACTCCAGAGGAAAAGAAAGAACTGTGCCAATCTTTCATAGAGAGGATTGACCTATTTCCGCAAGATCGCAAGGACGGAAAAATAATAAAGAGTATTTCATTTAAGTTTCCGATTGCTTATGAAGGGGAAGAATTAAGCGTTTCGAATAAAGAAGATGGTTTTTTCTTCACATTAGATTGTTCGAAAATCGATATCGAGTTATCGGAGAAGGGCAATATCGTGATGCGAAAACAAGCAGATGGTAGCAGGAAGGTCATCGTCCGTAAAGGCACATATGTGGCAATCAAGGCATATGTGATGGAACACTATAAAACGAAGGTATCCTCGTTATACATCGGCCAGATTAAGAGAAAGTACGGGATGGATATGAGACTTCATTACAACTTAGCGGCAGATCCGAGCAAGCATGTTCCGCAATGTCCGGTTGAAAAAGAAAAGATGATACTTGAAGCATTAAAGCATTTCGATATGGTTGATGAAAATGCTGAATACAGGGAAGGAGAATGATTATGACAAGCAAGAAGAACAAGAAGCCTAAGTGCTACCTTTATATTCGTGTTTCTACAGAGATGCAGGTTGAGGGGTATAGTATAGAGGCGCAAAGAGAAAGACTGACAAGATTTGCAGATTATCAGGGAATGGAGATAGTTCATGAGTACTGTGATGCAGGAAAATCGGGAAAGAGTATAGTCGGGAGACCTGAGTTTTCTCGGATGCTTCAGGATGTTTCAAATGAAAAGGATGGAGTGGAGTTCATTCTGGTTTTCAAGCTTTCTCGATTTGGAAGAAATGCAGCAGACGTACTGAATTCCCTTCAGCATATACAGGATTATGGAGTTAACCTTATTTGCGTTGAGGATGGTATAGACTCTTCTAAAGAATCCGGTAAACTTACCATTACAGTCTTATCAGCCGTAGCTGAAATTGAAAGAGAAAATATCCTTGTCCAAACGATGGAGGGGCGGAAGCAGAAGGCAAGAGAAGGAAAATGGAATGGCGGAAGGGCTCCTTTTGGATATAAGGTTGATAAAGAGAATGAGACACTTATTGTTGATCCCGATGAGGCAGAAATCGTAAAGATAGTATATGAGAAATTCGCATTTACGACTATGGGTATTGATGCTATAGCGGAGTATCTTAATAATCATGGCTATGTTAAGAACCGAAGCCGAGATTATGAACTTAACTATTTTACAAAAGGGATAATTAAGCATATTCTGGATAATCCGGTGTACCTTGGCAAAATTGTTTATGGTAGAACAATAACTGAAAAGGTTAAGGGAACCCGCGACCAGTATCATAGGATATCAAATGACGATTGTCTTATTTTTGAAGGAAAGCATGAAAGTATTATTGATGAAGAATTGTGGTTAACAGTGAGGGCAAAACGGCAAGAGACTGGAATTGCTTGGCAGAAGACATATAGTTTAGATCACGAACATCTTCTCTCGGGTCTTGTAAAGTGTCCTGTTTGCGGAACAGGCATGTGTGGTATGGTACACCGGTACAGGAAGAGAAAAACTAATGAATATAGAGACAAATTCTATTACAGATGCAAACAGAGAAAACGCTTACCAAATGGTGAGAAGTGTAATTTTGGTCAAACCATTAGTCAAGAGACCCTGAATGCTCAAGTAGAAAGTGTTGTCCTTGATATGGTTAGGGATGACAAGTTCCGTGAATTTGTTATGTCTAAGATGGAGGAGAAAGTCGATACAAGCAATCTTCAGATAGAGAGAGATAATTTGCGAGAACAGTTACGTCAGGCTGAGGCTTCCAAAAGGAAGCTTATGGAGCAGATTGAGAAACTTGATGCTAATGACAGACATTATAATCGTAAGTACCAGGATATGCAGGATAGACTGGATATCTTCTATGATAAAATCGATGAGCTTGAAGAAGCAATCATAGAAGTGAATAAAAAGATTAATTGCGCAAATGATGAGCAATTTACAACAGAGAGTCTCTGTAAAGCATTGCTTAATTTTGATATAATGTATGACAAGATGTCTGATGCTGATAAGAAGCAGTTCTTCCAGAGTTTTATCAAGACTATTGAGATTGATGCCGACTCTGCGTCTGAGGATAGATTATTGAAGCATATACTATTCAAGTTTCCTGTTAGCATAGACGTAGACGAGGGTGAAAAATTGTTGCCCAAAGAAAACGACGTCGAGACTGTGGTTCAACTTTCCAAGGGAGATATCGACAAGGGAAGTTCTGGAAGAAGTGACGCTATAAAAGCCGGTGATTTTGGAGTGATCAGTGGTTACAGTAAAGGAAACAAGGCGCCTGAGACAACAAATGTAAAGATAGATTTCTCCTTGGAAAACCTTGATCTTTCGGAACTCAGAGGCAAAGCAACATATGAGCAGATAAAGGATTATGTAAGGGAACAGACGGGGTTTAGAGTGTCTGCACTATACATTTCTCAGGTAAAGAGAAAATGCGGTCTGGAAGTCGGAGAAAGCTACAACAAGCCAAAGTCAGAAGAGTCTAAACAGCCGCAGAGCACACCGGAGAAAGAAGAGGCAATCATGCAGGCACTTAGACATTATGGAGTAATATAAATTTTTGTATGCTTGAAGGAATATTGAGGATATAATTTGGATTTTTGAATCTACTGAATGCTGTGATGGAATGTAAAAATATAATTCCTGGCACCGAGAACAGTGATGTGGTTTCAATTATCAAGGTAGGGAAAATATGCTTGTAGATGAAATATGGGATTTTAAGAGTCTTAATATGGGGCGTGAATTGGAAATAGCCGGTGAGTTCATTTATGATTCAGCAAAAGAGGCAATGTCCATCAGGGGATTGAATAATACATATGAGATTAACATCATATTATATACAGGTGCTGTGGGAATAGAAAGGTTGCAAAAAATATACCTTTGCCTGGTGGCGCCGGATCCAACAGATGTTAGTTCCATGCCAAAGTGCTTAGGGAAGCATAATCATATAGATTTACAGCATGAGGTTAATAAGTTTTCGAAGGATAATTTGAGAAAAAATGCTATGAGCCTGCTGGGCGTTTTTGCGGATTATTATAATAATTTCAGATATGCAAATTATTTTTAATTTTGATGAGCCATGTGCTGCAGTGCAGTTTGAAGAATTTAAGAGGTTTTACATAAATGAGCTGGGAAAACTGGCAGTACACTATTACTCGCTGATACATGAAAAGGCTAGAGAATTGAATACATATACCTATGAAATAGATTCTTTTTCAAGAGCAGCACGAGTATTCTGGTCTGTACAAAGAAGAACTTTGTATGAACAAATGATTTTAGAGCAGAATGCAACAAAAGAACTGCTTCTATATATCTACAAGAAAAATCGTGGAACGGGTGTTTTTAGGTTGCTTGATGAAATGGAAGCTTTGGATTTCGACGATGGTTCAGTAAACGAGTATCTGGAAGATCTTTGCGCGGGGAAGGTTAATGATTTATTGATTGATTATGTGGATGATTCTCATGAAGATATCGAGGATATAGCAAAAAGAAAAGAGCGGAAAGAATTACTGTCATTGATAGGTAATAGTTCAGTCATGTTTGATCTTGATGAAGAGGATGAAAACGAAGAATAATGATTCTTAGAAGCAAGAAACTAACAACTGATGTGAGGTTTTTGGATGGTACGAGAAGTCGTAAAAGAGGATTTGGATTCATTGCTTGAACTGTATCTGTTTTTACATGAAGACAGTATTCCAGAGCATGATAAGCACTTAGAGGAAACATGGGAACAGATTCTTGAAGATCCTAATCATCATCTGATCGTGAATGAGATTGATGGTCGGATCATATCCTCCTGTGTATGTGTGATCATACCGAATCTTACAAGGAACGTAA
>CACZHN010000047.1 GCA_902780985.1 uncultured Lachnospiraceae bacterium
TATCACCGGTTCAAATATGTCAGGTAAGACTACATTTATGAGGACTATAGCGGTAAATGCGGTGCTTTGTTATGCCGGCGCCGGTGTATGTGCCAGGGCCTTCGGAATACCGATCATGAACCTTTTTACATCCATGAGGATTACCGATGATGTCAGTAGCGGAATATCCACATTCTATGCCGAGATACTCAGGATAAAGAGAGCTGCGGATTATGTGGAATCGGGAATGGAACCTCCTGCACTTTGTCTTAT
This sequence comes from uncultured Lachnospiraceae bacterium, assembly GCA_902780985.1. Next base: position 253 of record CACZHN010000047.1, read on the forward strand.
AGATGAGATATTCAAGGGAACCAATTCCGCAGACAGGATAGTCGGAGCAACAGAAGCAGTACGTAAGCTTTCATCCGGAAACTGTATGGTTATCCTTACAACCCATGACTTTGAACTTTGCGATATTAAGTCAGCTGACGGAAAACCTGCGGATAACTATCATTTCGAAGAATATTATAAAGATGACGAGATATTGTTCGATTATAAGATGAAGGACGGAAGATGTACCACAAGGAACGCAATTGCCTTGTTGAAAATGGCGGGAATTGTGAAAAACTAACAAATATTTCTGTAAAATATTGACAAAATGACGTTGATATAATTCGCTGTATATATTATAATTTTATTGTGTCGATAGTGTGTACACAGCATTTTTTATAGTTAGGAGGAATACAGAGATGGCTTTACCGGCTAATATTACTGGAAGTGACAACAATGTTCTCTCGATTGCAGCCTCAAATAACAAAAGTCTTCTTATCCGTTTCCTGAATGAACAGGTTGAGGATGGATTTTATGCTCTTGTAATTGATTATCTTAAGGACAGTAACTTTGATCTTAAGACAATGAATGTTGAAGATGATGTAAGAGCACAGTGTTCAAAGCTTTATGAATTAGGTGACTTTGTTGACGAGAACATTAAGGCAAAAGAGAGGTACGAGATTGACGAGTGGATAGAACCGCTTTTCAGTTTTGTTTATGGTGATATCGATCCTTCTGATATTGATGCACCTATTAATACAACTGGTATTTATCGTTACAGCATCTGGCTTATATACTTATATCAGAGAGAGAAGTTCGGAGAGGCTATGCGTCTCATCGGCGAGCGTATCGCACCGCTTCTTATCAATGTAAGCTACCAGATTCTTGAAGATGATGAAAGACCTAAGAACTTTGATAAGGCACTCCTCGGATACCTTGATCTCATTAACGTAGTTATGGAGATGGGACTTCCGACATCACTTGCCAACTCAGAAGCATATCTGAGCAACCTTGAAGTTCTTTATGATTATATTGTTGAAGATCCTCATGTAGGAAACGATTATAAGACACAGCTTTCAATCGGTCTCTTCAATACATTTATTGCAAATAAGGATTATAACAAGGCATTTGAGTTCTACGGACTTAATGCTGAGTACATCCCGATTGATAATCTTGCTGTATACGAAAGCTTCAAAGAGCTTATCAGGAATGTTAACAGTACACAGGACACAAGCGTACTTTCAAGAAATGTTCTTACAGCAATTTCCAAGCAGGAACTTTACAACAAGAGAATTGATACTCTTATCAATGAAGTATCTGCATTTGTTAAGAAGGTTTATCTCTATATCGAGAACGAGCCTGACATGAAGAAGAATCTTCAGACTCTGGGTGCCGGAGCACAGCTTACAGGTAAGACCAACATTTTCGAAGGTCTCTATGAGTACAACCTCGTATTCTATGAGTGTGGTATCAAGGAACTTGTAAATTCTGATGTTTCAGCTCGTCCATGGGAAGAGAAGTATGAGATTCTTGAGATTACATGGATCAATGACTATGTAAATGCTAATCCGTCACTCCTCAAGATGTTCTTCAGTATCAAGGAGAAGATCAAGGCATTCAAGGTACGTAAGAACGCAATCCTTGAGAAGTCCAAGACAAATTACGAGATCAAGCAGATGATCGATGATCGTCAGAAGACTCTTATATTCCTTGCAGCTGAGGATATGGTTGCCAACGGACTTAACGGCGGAAGAGTTGCTATCATCAACAGTGATTACGATCCTAAGACAGCTGAGAAGTATCTTATTAAGACATATGCAGAGATCAATGTACCGAGCAAGTACAGAAAGGCTGATGCAAATGCAGGATCAAATGCAGGCGGCGGACTTTTCGGACGTAAGGTTGTACCTACTATGGATCCGGATCTTCGTAAGCTTCTTGATGATTCAAAGATTGAAGAGATGCTTCTTAAGTCAGAGTGGCTTTGGAATCAGTATACACACAAGGGAGCACCGGAGCAGACAGCTCAGGAAGCTACATACAGTGTTGTATGTCTTATAAAGGCAGTTGAAAGACTTATCGATAAGAAAGCCGGTGTAGTTGCCAATAAGGCTGATACCACTCCTAACAAGAAGGTTATCATCACTAAGACAGGTAAGGTTATCGAGCTTTCAGATGAGAGCAATCCTTCACCATCAAGCAGCTCACAGCCTACATCAACTGTAGTTGAGAATATCAACAATATTCAGGCAAGTCTTAAGGATAAGTCTGATGAGAATACAGATTACGTTAAGGAGTATGTTAACGCATGGCTGGATATGCTTCTCAAGGCTAAGTTTGATATGGATACAATGCTTACTCTGTTTGAGGCAGAGGAAATCAGAAACAGATCTTATCAGGTACTTAAGAAGCTTAGAGCAGATATGCTGTAAGATAGGTTACATGTAGATTTTACAGGGCGACAGATTTATATCTGTCGCTCTTTTTTTGAAAAAATGTAAAAAGATTTAACGAGAGTTAATGACTAAAACGCATATTTGTGATACAATCAAACTATATTTGGTTCTAAATCGACAAAGGGGTTTTGGGGTTACGATTATGGCAGAACAGGATATGATTTTTAACAAAATAGCCGAGTCATTATTGCTGGATTATTCGAGTGTTTACTATGTAAATGTAGAGACAAACGAGTATTATTGGTATTCCGTAAATGCCGATTTTCATTCGCTCAGTCTCGAGCAGGGCGGAGATGATTTTTTCAAAAACATTGTCCGCGATTGTAAGAAGGTAATATACGAAGAAGACCAGCATATTTTTATTGAAGATATCCAGAAGGAGAACCTTCTTTCCATGATGAAAAAGGGAAGTATGCAGAGCATAGATTATCGGCTTATGATAAACGGTGTTCCTACCTGGCATTCTCTTAGAATGATCCGCGGTCTTGAAGAAGATAACGACTATGTAATTCTCGGTGTTCTCAATATAGATGAAGAATACAAAAGAAAAGAAGCCGAAAAGGAAACAGCAAGACAGAAGGAAATATATAATCAAATTACTGCGAGCCTTGCCGGACAGTATGATACTTTGTATTACATTGATATTGAAACAGGTTCCTATAATGAGATTTCTTCAACCGATGATTATAAGCAGCTGAATGTTCCTTCTTCGGGAAGTGACTTCTTTGCTGAAAGCCGCAGAAATATAAAGAAGTTTGTTCATCCTGAAGATCGGGAAAAGGTTATGAGCCTGCTTTACAAAGATGTTATGCTTGAAAGTCTCAAAAACAGAAATTCCTTTTCGATTTCTTATCGTCTTATAGTAAATAATAAGGTAAAAAATATACGTCTTTCGGAGATGAAGTCACTGGATCAAAAGCATCTGATAGTATGTGTTGAAAATATCGATGCTGAGATTAAAGCTAAGCTGGCTATGAAGGAAAGTGTTAAGAGAAGTACCACATATGCCAAGATCGCCGAAAGTCTGGCTTCTTATTATGATCTCATATATTTTGTAGATCTTGAAACATCTCATTATATGGAATTTTCAACTCATAAATTATACGGTGAGCTGGAGATACAGGAAGAAGGAGATGATTTCTTTACAACCGCAAGACAAAATGTCGACAGGATCATATATCCTGAAGACAGAGAAAGAATGAAGCTCTTTATTGATAAAGACAGTATTATAACAGGGTTGGAAAGTACAAAAAGACTTCTTGAAGACTACCGTATGTCATTGAACGGTAAAGATGTTCAATATACAAGAATGAGAATCATGTATTCTTCTGATAAATCAAGCCTGATCATATGTATTGAAAACCGTGATGAACTTGTTAAGCAGGAGAAAGAACATGTACAGCAGCTTACTCTTGCAAACGAACTTGCTCGAAGAGACGGACTTACGGGAATAAAGAATAAAACAGCGTTTCATGAAATTGAAAATGAGATTACTCTCGGAATCATAGAAAAAAGAAACGAACCTTTCAGTATCGTTGTATGCGATATCAATGATCTGAAAATAGTCAACGATACACAGGGACATAAAGCGGGTGATGATCTTATCAAGAATTCGTGTAAGATGATCTGCCGTGAGTTTTCCCATAGCCCTGTATTCAGGATAGGCGGTGATGAGTTTGCTGTTATTCTTACAGGCTCTGATTATAAGATCCGTGAAACTTTACTGGATGAATTAAGAAGACAGATTGAAGAGAATCTGAGAATCGGCGAGGGGGCTGTTGTTGCTACAGGTATAGCTGATTTTATACCTGAACAGGACAGAACCCTGGAAGATGTATTTAACAGAGCCGATACCTGTATGTACGAGAATAAGAATCATCTTAAAGCCGAGAAACATCTTCTCGAAACCCGTTCAAGTGATGAGCCGAGTGGATTTAAGACCATTTCGGACGAAAGAAGAAAACTCCTGGACGGACTGTATAAGTCCTTTGAGGTGGTTTCGGAAGGTACTTATGTATATCTTTGTGATATGAAGTATGATTTTTCGCGATGGTCTAAAAATGCGGTGGATGCATACGGACTTCCGTCTGAATATATGTACGGCGCGGGAGATATATGGGAAGACCATATTCATCCTGATGACAGAGAAGCTTATCATAAGGGAATCGAAGATATATTCGGCGGAGATTCTTCCGGGCATGATATGCAGTACAGAGCCATGAATATTGATGGCGAATATGATGTATGTGTATGCCGCGGAATTGTAATCAGAGATCTGGACGGAGTACCGGACTACTTTGCGGGAACCATCAGAAATCTCGGTACGCAGGGACATATCGATACTCTGACAGGACTCAGAAATCAATACGGTTTCTTTGAAGATCTTGACCTGTACATAAAGAGAAATATTGAGATAAAAGTACTCCTTCTCGGAATCAGTAAGTTTTCAGAGATTAACGAGATGTACGGTTATCATTACGGAAACAGAGTATTACAGCTCTTTGCGAGAAAGGTACTGGATGTTACCGGTAACACCGGACATTGTTACAGACTGGACGGTACAAAGTTTGCCGTAATAAGTAATGTTCTCTATGTGGAAGATATTGAAGAAAAGTATAAAGATTTCAGAAACTATTTCCGTGAAGATTTCAGAGTTGACGACAAGAGAATACTTCTGAATGTTAACGGAGGTCTTCTGAACGTAGATCAGTTTAATGTGGATTCTCAGACTATATACGGATGTCTTAACTTTGCATACAGCGAATCAAAGACACGTCATCAGGGAGATCTGATCCAGTTCCATAACGACCTGAACGAAGATAACCGTCAGAGACTGGAAAAGCTTCATGAGATCAGGGCATCGATCATGCACGGATACAGAGGGTTCTATCTGCTGTATCAGCCGGTTGTTGATGCACAGAAAGAGAAGCTCGTAGGCGCCGAAGCACTTCTCAGATGGAAAAACGATACATACGGAATGGTTCCGCCTGATCAGTTTATACCGCTGCTTGAAGCGGATCCGCTGTTCCCGGAATTGGGAGAGTGGATACTCAGGGAAGCGATTATAGCATCGAAACAGGTTCTGGAATTGAATCCGGAATTCGTGATAAATGTAAACCTGTCTTATTCTCAGTTGGAAAAGCCTGATTTTACGGATATGGTATTCCGCATACTGAATGATATGAAGTTTCCTCCTGATCACCTGTGTCTGGAAGTTACAGAGCGATGCAGATTGCTGGATATGGATCTTCTGAAGAATGTAATAGCTAAGCTTAAATCAAGGGGGATTCTTATAGCTCTTGATGATTTCGGAACAGGATTCTCGTCCGTAGGAATTGTAAAGGAACTTCCGTTCGATATTATCAAGATAGACAGAGGATTTGTAAGACAGATAGAAGAAAGCGGTTCTGACAGAGAATTGATAAAGCATTTCTCGGGACTTGCGTCTCTTTTCGGAGCAAAGGTATGTGTTGAAGGAATAGAGACATCGGGAATGCGTGATATCCTCCAGAAGTTTAATGTTCAAAGCTTCCAGGGATATTACTACGCAAAACCGCTTATGTTGGATCAGTTCTTGGACTGGTGCAAAGATTTTCTTGAATAAAGAGGATGTTTACGGAGGTACAGCTTTATAAGCGGTGCCTCCAATTTTCTTTTAAGGACGATCTGTATTTCCTCATGTTTATCAATAGGCTTAACGAGGATGGAACGTATCTTGGCGTTGTTGGCTCCCCATATATCCGTGAAAAGCTGATCGCCTACAAAGAGAGTGTTGGTCGTATCTGTTTCCATGCGCTTCATGCCTTCGAGATAGCCCTTTGCAAGAGGCTTGCCGGCTTTATATACATATTCGATTTCAAGGCTGTCGGCGAAACTCTTCACACGTTCTTCGTCGTTGTTGGATATAACACATACCTTAAGTCCTACCTTCTTCATCCTTCTGATAAGGTCTTTGGCCCTGTCATCGGACGGAGCGTCATGAGGTACAAGAGTATTGTCTATATCAAAAAGAACCGCGCGGTAACCCTGTTTATAGAGCTTACCGAAATTTATGCTGTAAGTTGAATCGTAGTATTCATCAGGAAAAAGAAATTTACCCATATTTATATAATCCTTTATTGTTACTTATTGAAAAATTCATATACTTTTTCAGCAGATGCCGAGTTCATTCCCGGAACTTTTGAGAGCTCGTCTATATCTGCTTTTTTTATTGCTTCGATGTTCTTGAAGTAGAGAAGAAGAGCTTTGCGCCTTTTAGGTCCGATTCCTTCTATATCATCAAGTATGGAATGTATCTGTTCCTTGGATCTCAGAAGCTTATGATATGATATGGCGAATCTGTGAGTTTCGTCCTGCAGTGCAGTGATCATATTTATGGCTTCGCTTCCCTTAGGGAATATGAGCTCTTCGTTTTTATAATAGAGACCTCTGGTTCTGTGGTTGTCATCCTTTACCATTCCGCAGACAGGGATATCAATACCCAGACTGTCCAGAACCATTTCCGCTACATTTACCTGTCCTTTACCACCGTCCATCATGAGAACGTCCGGAAGGACACTGAGTTTTTCATCCGAGAAGCGGCGGGAGAGAACTTCCTTCATAGCAGCATAGTCGTCAGCACCTTCAAGAGTTCTCAGCTTAAACTTTCTGTAAGAATTCTTTTTGGGTTCTCCGTTTTCGAAAACAACCATTGAAGCTACCTGATTATATCCGGAAATATGAGATATATCAAAAGCTTCCATTCTGGATATCTTATCTACTCCGATAAGATCCGCTATATCTTTACATGCACCGATGGTGCGCTTTTCGTGTCTCTTTATACGTTCGATATCCTGAGAAAGTACAAGTTCCGCATTATCCTGAGCCAGCTTTACGAGGGCTTTCATTTCACCCTTCTGAGGTACATGGATATATACACGCTGTCCCTTTTTATCTTCCAGGAATTCTTCTATAAGCTTTTCTTCGTTGAGAGGGGTTACGGTTATAACTTCTTTCGGTACGAAAGGAGTAGAGTTGTAATACTGTTTTACAAACTCCGTGATGATCTCGGAATCAGAATCGCTTTCGTCGGCAGACATATGATGATTGTCTCTTCCGAGAAGATTTCCGTCTCTTACAAAGAATATGGATATAACGGCGTCGGTGTTGTTTCTTGCAATGGCGATGATGTCTTTATCGTTGCCAGTGGAAGAACTGACTTTCTGTCTTTCCATAACCGCATTTATACTCTGTATCAGATCTCTTAATTCGGCAGCCTTCTCGAATTCAAGCTTGGATACGTGGTCCTGCATTTCCGATTGAAGCTTGTCGATGACTTCTTTATGATTTCCTCCCAGGAAATGCATGGCTTCGCTGATTTGTTTTGAATAATCTTCCTCCGAGATAAGTCCGGCACATGGGGCGGAGCATTGACCTATCTGATAATAAAGGCAAGGTCTGTCGTTCAAATCCGATTTATTAAGGTCTTTATTACAGTTCCTTATTTTGAACAGCTTTTTGATCAGAGCGACCGTATCATGCACAGCGCCTCTGTCTGTATACGGACCGAAGTACTTGGATTTGTCACGGGCCATTCTGTGGCTGAATATGACTCTCGGGAAGTTTTCGCCTATAGTTACTTTGATATAAGGATATCCCTTATCATCGGTCATGAGAGTATTGAATCTCGGACGATGTTCCTTGATAAGATTACATTCCAGAACCAGGGCTTCCATTTCGGAAGAGGTTATGATGTATTCGAAATAAGAGATGAGACTTACCATTTTGGCAATCTTAAGAGAACCGTTATGGCCATGGCCTTTACGGAAATACTGTCTCACACGGTTGTGAAGATCCACGGCTTTGCCCACGTAGAGAATCTCTTCCGTGGAGCTGTGCATGATATAAACACCCGGACTGTGGGGCAGTTTGCTCAGTTCTTCTTCAAGATTAAATACCGGATTATCGCTCAATGTTAAATCTCCGAAATGCTTATAATGTAGGCGTCGTTAACGACCGACAAACATTTTATCATATATTGGAATATAGTGAAATATTTTAGTGAGAAAAACCGAGAGATATGGTATCATAACATAGTGTCACAAAAGGGTGACGCAGTCCTTATGTTTATTGATCACAGAGGAGGCCGTAATGGAAGCAGAATACAGTGTTACACTGACACAGTTTATAAATAAAATGAACCTTAAGAATCATACTCCGGAGATAAATACGGATAAGATTCTTATAACAGATCCCGATATTAACAGACCGGCTCTTCAGCTTGCCGGATTCTTCGAACATTTCGATTCGTCCAGAGTACAGATATGCGGAAATGTAGAGCATGCCTATCTTGCTGACATGCATACAAAAGAAGAGAATATAAAGATCTTCGATCAGCTTTTCTCATTTCCGATTCCGTGTCTTGTATTCTGTCGAGATATTATCCCGTATGACTTCATAATAGAAGAAGGAAAGAAGCACGGTATTCCTATTCTTACCAGTGCGGCTACCACATCTTCTTTCGTTCATGAGTCGGTTCGATGGCTTCATGAGGAACTTGCTCCCAGAATTTCAATCCATGCCGTTCTTGTCGACGTATTCGGTGAAGGTGTTCTTATCATGGGAGACAGCGGTATAGGAAAGAGCGAGGCCGCTCTCGAACTTATAAAGCGCGGTCACAGACTTGTTGCGGATGATGTGGTTGAAATCAAGCAGATAAGTGATGATACCCTTATCGGTCAGTCACCTGAGATGATACGTAACTTCATCGAGCTTCGTGGTATCGGAATCATAGATGTTAAGACCATGTTCGGTGTTGAGTGCGTTAAGCTGTCTCAGCAGATAGATCTGGTAATCAAGCTTGAAGAGTGGAACAAGGATGCCAAGTATGACCGTATGGGACTCACGGATCAGTATACCGAGTTCCTCGGAACAAAAGTCGTATCCCATGCGATACCTATCAGACCGGGACGTAACCTGGCTATCATCGTTGAGTCCGCAGCCGTAAACCACAGACAGAAGAAGATGGGTTACAATGCGGCTCAGGAGTTCTATAACAGGATTACAGAGAATCTTAAGTAAGATTCTGTAATTTATATATTTACTACACGGAGGGTTTTTATATTATGTCAAGATTTGTATTCGGAGTTGATATCGGAGGCACAACAGTTAAGATCGGTCTTTTCTCGATCGAAGGTGAGCTCCTTGATAAGTGGGAGATCACAACAAGAACTGATGAGGGTGGTGCTTATATTCTTTCCGATATTGCTGAATCGGTTAAGGCTAAAATGCAGGAGAAGGATATCACCGTTGATGACGTTAAGGGTGTCGGAATGGGTGTACCGGGTCCTGTTAAGGAAGACGGAACGGTTATCAAGTGCGTAAACCTCGGCTGGGGTATTTTCAATGCAGCCGAAGAGTTAAGCAAGCTTCTGGGACTTCCGGTAAAGGCAGGAAATGATGCCAACATGGCTGCACTCGGTGAGATGTGGCAGGGCGGCGGAAAAGGCCATAAGAATGTAGTATGCGTAACTCTCGGAACAGGTGTCGGCGGAGGAATCATCCTCAACGGAAAGATGCTTGCCGGGGTTAACGGAGCAGGCGGAGAAATCGGCCATATCACTATCGACCCTGAAGAAACTGATGCGTGTAACTGCGGTAAGAAGGGATGTCTTGAGCAGTATGCTTCCGCAACCGGAATCGTAAGAATGGCAAACAAGCTTCTTAATGAAAGCGATAAGCCATCTAAGCTCAGAGAGGTTCAGTACATTTCAGCTAAAGAGATCTTCGATCAGGCTAAGTCCGGAGATGAGCTTTCACTTGCACTTGTAGAAGAACTCGGAAGAAGACTCGGTTTTGCACTCGCAAATATCGCTTGTGTTGTTGATCCTGAGATCTTCGTTATCGGCGGAGGAGTATCAAGAGCCGGAGCTATCCTTATAGATACAGTAAAGAAGTATTTCCAGCAGTATGCATTCCATGCATGCAAGAATACAGAGTTCGAAGTGGCTAAGCTCGGTAATGATGCAGGTATGTACGGAGGAGCTTGTTCGGTACTCGAATAAGCGTATTATGTCAAAATCAACATAAAAAAATCATAATTCTGCATTATTTCGGCTTTTTTGACATATTGAAAAAAGATATTCAATAGTTTAGTATTATACGAGCAGGCATTTGCCTGCTCGATTTTATGCTTATGGTGGTTTATAATGATCCAACTTGAAAACGAACCGATGAGGAAACATACCACTTTCAGAACAGGTGGTCCTGCAAAGTGTTTCATTAAAGTACAGTCGGTTGAAGATATAATTAAAATTTCAGAAGAGAAGTCTCCGGATGATATCCTTATAATCGGAAACGGCAGCAACCTGCTTGTTTCCGATAAAGGTATAGATGCTACGGTTGTACAGATATATGATGAGTTTTGTTCCATAAGTCTGATCGATGAGTGTACTATACATGCAGATGCCGGTGCACTTTTATCAAAGGTTGCTTCATTTGCAAGAGACAACAGTCTTACTGGTTTCGAGTTTGCTTCGGGCATTCCGGGAACCGCAGGCGGCGCTGTATTTATGAATGCAGGTGCTTACGGCGGAGAGATGAAGGATTGTGTCGTAAAGGTTTATGCCGTAGCAGACGGTAAAGCCGTTACATTTACAAATGAAGAGATGCATTTCGGCTATCGTGAAAGTGTAGCCATGCATAAGAATATGATAATCACAGGAGTTGATATCAAGCTTGAAAAAGGAGATATCAATTCTATAAATGCATTAATGAGTGATCTTAACTGCAGAAGACGAGAGAAACAGCCGCTGGAATATCCTAGTGCGGGTTCTACATTTAAAAGACCTGAAGGATATTTTGCAGGAAAGCTCATAATGGACAGCGGACTTGCGGGTTATTCCGTAGGAGATGCCCAGGTCAGCGAAAAGCATTGCGGTTTTGTAATCAATAAGGGGAATGCGACATCCGAAGATATTTACAGACTTATCTGTGATGTTCAGAAGATTGTTAAAGATAAAACAGGAATAGATCTGGAAACGGAAGTCAGACTTACAGGTGAGTTCTGATAACCGATATTGCTATATTTTCAGAGGGGTTGAATATGCGTTTTATAATTGTTACAGGTATGAGCGGAGCCGGAAAATCGACAGTACTCAAAGCGCTTGAGGATCTGGGGTATTTTTGTGTTGATAATCTTCCGGTGCTTCTTATTGAAAAATTCGCCGAAATTTCCAGAGACAGCAATTTCAGCCATGATAAAGTAGCTATCGGAATCGATATCAGAAGCGGTGAGGCTCTCGGAGAGCTGAGCAGTGCTTTGGACAGATTGAGAGACGATAAGTTTACTTACGAAGTTTTATATCTTGATGCAACGGATAAAGTCCTTGTAAAGAGATATAAGGAAACAAGAAGAGAACACCCGCTGGGACGCGGCGGAAGAATAGAAGACGGTATTGCGGAAGAGAGAAAGAGAATAGAATTTCTCAAGAAGATGGCGGATTACACCATCGATACAAGCAATCTTCTGACAAGAGAACTTAAGAGCGAAGTAAGACGTATAAATAAGAAGGGTAAGGATTATACAAATATGATCGTTACCATCATGAGCTTCGGTTATAAGTTCGGTATACCGCAGGATGCGGATTTTGTATTTGATGTAAGGTTCATGCCTAATCCGTATTATGTATCGGAACTTAAGTCAAAAACGGGAAACGATCAGGAAGTAAGGGATTACGTTATGGATTCCGATGCTTCGAAGGAATTCATGGTCAAACTTGCGGATATGTGCAAGTTCCTGGTTCCTAATTTCATAGATAACGAAGACAGACATCAGATTATTATAGCTGTCGGCTGTACAGGGGGAAGACACAGATCTGTTACTGTAGCGAATGAACTGGGAGATATGCTTAACGATCTTCCGTATTCTACAAGAGTTTTCCATAGAGATATAGCAAATGACAGTTATGTAAAGGGTGAGGTATAAATGTCCTTTTCCGCAGATGTTAAAAATGAACTTATACTGAGATCCGACAGTTCTATGCATTGTCGAATTGCAGAGCTGGCAGGCGCCCTGTCGGTTAACGGGCGTTTTGTGGACGACAAGGATGGGAATAAATATTTGTCCGTAAGAGCGGATAATCCGGCACTTGCAGAGAAGCTTTCACGATTGCTTTACAATGTAATGGAGAGAAGATTTAATTTCGATCCGTCATACGTGGAAGCTAAACACGGTTTCAGAATAATAATAAGTGATGAAGCGATTCTTAAGGAGTTGTGTGAGAAGCTTAAGCTTTATAACGCAGATGTGTATGTTGAATCAGGCAATCTCGTTACAGAGAGGACCTGCTGCAAGAAAGCATATCTGAGAGGAGCATTTCTCACAGGGGGATCGGTGTCCAGCCCCGAAAAAGCGTATCAGCTTGAGATAGCTTGTACTACCGAAAAGAACGCCGATAAACTTTCCGAGATTCTTATGTCTCTCCATCTGGAGTCAAAGAGGATTAAGAGAAAGAGCAGATTCATCGTATATATTAAAGACGGTGATACCATATCCGATTTCCTGGGCATGACAGGCGGCATGAATTCCCTTATGGAATTTGAGAATATACGTGTTCTCAAAGAAATGAGGAATTCCATAAATCGCGAAGTTAACTGCGATACCGCCAATATCAATAAGGTTGTTAATGCTGCGACAAAGCAGATTGACGATATAAAGCTTATCGAAGAAAGAAGAGGGCTGGACAGTCTTCCGGAACAGCTTAAAACTGTTGCCGAAATAAGACTTGCCAATCCACATCTGTCTCTCGCTGAGCTGGGTGAAAGACTGAGTCCTCCTCTTGGTAAGTCGGGAGTAAATCACCGCCTTGCAAAGATAAGCAAGATTGCAGACTCAATGAGATAATCATTTTATAAGGAGAGTTGTTATGACTACAAAGAAGATTGTTGTGAAGTTACCAAGTTATGCTGAAGCACGTCCGGTTGCCGAGATAGTCCAGACAGCAAGCAGATTTGACAGCGAGATATACCTTATTTCAGGTAATAAGAAGATCAACGCAAAGAGCATAATGGGCATGATGAGTCTTGGTTTATGTAACGAAGAAGAGATCGAAGTTGAGGCAACAGGAAACGACGAGCAGGATGCGGTAAACGCAATTACAAATTATATTGGTTCAGTTGCTTAATTTACTGTGGCATTGGCCCCTGAAGTATGGTAAAATATCTCTGCATGAGATTTTTTCGAAAATTTTCGGAGGTATATAGGTTATGGGATTTTTTAGCAGTTTGAAGGAGAAAATTCCAATTCTTTCAAATCTGGGTGGTAGAAATAAATCCAATAAGAGTTCAGTTGAGCTGCAATATGATAAGGCCATGAACCTTCTGGAGAATGCCAACGGTGTTGGAGCTGTAGAGGTTCTGGATGGAATTACTGACATAGGAATGAACGATGAAACCTATCGCCAGTTTGGCCTTGACGCACTTAATGTGTTAGGTGAGCTTTTTGAAAAAGGACGTTACAGCAATGCGCGCATCGATAAGGATCTTAATCGTGCGGCTAGTTATTACGAGAAGTATGCCAAGCTGACAAACGAGTCTGAGATGATACTCAAGGTAGCTAAGACTTATCTTGATGCTCAGAATTTTTCTAAGGCGATAACCTATTTCGAAAAGGCTGCAGATGCAGGAGTGAAGTCCGCATATATGAATCTCGGTTCCATATATGAGAACGGTCTCAGTACTGTAGATGAATACGGAAACAAAGGTGAGTTTGTTATTCCGGTAGATTTTGATAAAGCTAAGTATTGGTACAGAAAGCTTTCGGATCTCGGTGATGAGAATGCTATGAAGGCATATGACAGAGTTGATTATGCTTCAAGTCATACCGATTCACTGGAGTTCGAGGAAAAGGATAAGATTTATTCCGAAATTTCCGAGAAGAGAAAAGAGAAGGGCAAGGAGACAAGATACAAGGTTATCGATCCTGCATCTCTCCAGTACCAGTATACATATGTACATAATCAGGTTGACGGTTATATCCACAAGCTTCCGAAGGACTGGGTAAAGACCATCAACGAAGAAACGGATGAAGAGTACTATGCACCTAGCATGACATACAAGGATTTCGAGATGTATGTAAGCTACGACAGTATCCCAAGAGATTCCAAGAAAACTCTTGAGAATTATCTCAGATACTGCAACGATGCTTTTGAAGAAGAACTTCAGCTTAAGTCATACATTACCGAGTATGCCGACGGTATCTTCACTACT
>CACZHN010000048.1 GCA_902780985.1 uncultured Lachnospiraceae bacterium
GATATACGGATGTCCGTATCCCTGAAGAGATACGAAGATTCCGGTAGCTCCCGACATGAGAGATAAATATGTAAGTATTACTGTATAATCATAGACGCCAATCATTTATCTTTATCCTTAACCTTATTCTTGAAAACCAAATATCCGAGTATTGTGGTGAGACCACTTATTATGATGCAGATGTAGAAGGAGATTCCGCGGCTCATCATTTCGAGATGGATCGCCTGCTCCGCATTCAGAAGGTCCTTAAAACCGTCCAGCATGAGATAATCCGCTACACCCATGGCTCCCGGGATCGGCACACAGTTTGAACCGATGGTCGCCATACTCTGAGTTACGAAAACCTTTATCGAACCCTTGCCCGGCCCGTAAAATGCATTATACACCATGACCGAAACCAGTATCTGAGAAAGTCTCTGAATTACATTAAAGATAAATGCAACGAACAGAGCTTTAGTCTTTCCCGCGGTCATGGACACGCAGTTCTCGTAATCTTCTATAACCTTATCAAGTTTCTTCTGCTTCTTCTCCAGATGATGAAGAAGATGATGCTTATGAAGAAACACCATTATCTTATTTATAACTCTGAAAAGCGCTTTTCCGTGCCGCAGCAGCATGAAGAATCCGAACAGAAGTCCCGAGAGGACCACCAGTCCCGCGATGATCAGAGCCTTCGACGGAAATGCCTTGAAGTTCAGAAAAACGCTCGCATCCAGTATAACGCTCACCAGACCTATTGCCAGTATAGCCAGCGTATACATGATGAGATTAACTATCAGTGCCGCCGTGGTAACTCCTGCAGGAATACCGTCCTTCATCATGAAGTAAGCACTTGCAGGCTGTCCGCCGGATGCCGACGGAGTGATCGCCGAAAAGTATATATCAGACGCACTGTACACCAGTCCGCTGAATTGTCCCTGCTTATATCCGGACGCCCTTACTATTACAAGTAATGCGGCTCCTTCAAAATATATAAATCCCAGCATACACAGAACTGCCGCAAATATCCATTTGGGATCGGCAGTCTTAAGACTCTCCCATAATTTCGGGATAGACATAGTCTTACTCTGGGACATTACGGCCCAGATTGAAAGTCCTGCTAAAAGCAGTGAAAACAACGCCCAGAATATTTTTTTCTTCGCATCTTTCACTTTACTTTTCCTGCTATGTAACTCTTCATTTCCTCACATATTTCCTTATACATTTGATTATATGCCGGCCGTCTGCAGTCATACTTAACAACCTTGGAGGTCTTAAGTCCGTCCGCATAATCCTCGGCCGCCTGAACGTAATTCGAACCGGATTGGCTCGATACAAAGAGAAGGGTAGGAACTTCAGGTGCAGCATTTGAAGCCGACTTCTTAGCGGAAGCTTCGATGTAATTCAGCTCCTCCGCTGCCGTTGCATTTCCTCTCTTCAGATATATAAACGATCTGTACTGATTCTTCTCTTCATCGGTGAGTCCGTCCGAATTAAGGGCCGGATACTCATCTTCAACATGAAGGATCCTGTAGGCACCGAACTTCTTATGCCTTGCTTCCTTCTTTATATTTGCCAGTCTGTCCTCATTCTCCGACTTATCATAATATCCCGGAACATACATATCAAGTCCTATGATAGCCTGAACCTCTTCCGGATATTCCTGAGCCCAGAGTACCGCCTCGTAGCCCGCTATATCCGTAGCGCAGAGGATGACCGGTCCGTCGACTCCCGCTTTCTTGAGAGCCTCCCTATCCTGCTTCAGGACAGTACCGATATCTCTGGATCCTTCCACATCCTCGCTGTGGCCGTATCCGAATCTCTCAATGACCACAATATTGTAATCATCAAAAAGCTGTCCGTATATCGATTTAAACTCAAGTATCGGTGAAGGGGTACCCCAACCCGACAAAAAGCAGAGGGTCTTCTTGCCCTCTCCCCCTTGGTATACGCACATATCACTTCCGTCAACCTTCACAAGCTGTCCGAGAGGAGGATCGATCCTCGAAGCTTCCCTCTTCATCATAAACTTGTTATACATGACAACGGCTATTACAAAAACTATAACAGCCCCCACAACTGCGCCCACCAGCTTAAGTATCGTCTTCAAAAGAAACATGAAAAACTTTTTCAGATATTTCATCAGTCTCTTCCGGCTTTGTGAGCCTTCTTCTCCTTATACATTTCAACATCAGCCTGCTTCATATAATCCTCTGACAGCTCCAGTAAAGTTCTGTCCTCGTCGGAACCCGGTTCCGCGATGCAGACACCCACACTAACATCCAGATTATACGGCTTCTTATCGCGGTCTATGCATTCCGCGATGTGTGCCCTGAGCTGCTTTACAAACTGCTCAGCCTTCTCTTCCGAATAATCCCCTGCGATAACAACAAACTCGTCGCCGCCGGTTCGGAGACATATCTCCTCGGCATCCGCCGCTGCTATCATCGCATCGGAAATAGTACACAGGCTGTAATCACCTTCACTGTGACCGAAGTTATCGTTTACCGCCTTCAGGTCATCCATATCAATAACCATAACTGCCAGACGCGTCTTGTCTTCTTTGCATTTCTTATACTTTCTCTCGAAGAACTGCTCGTATCCGCGTCTGTTATAAAGTCCCGTGAGCATATCCCTGTTGTACAGATTCTCAAGTCTGTCCACGGTGACATTCAGTTCTTTTCTGATCCTCCAGTTTTCCAGCATCGCCCCTAAGTTAACCAGCCAGGACTTCATGATCAGCTGGTTGTAGTCTTCCAGATCAGGGGATACGATGATGTAACCCATGTAGTTCTGGAGATGATGGATAGAGAATATATAGTATGGATTCGGATCTTCCATCATATCCGCAGGAAGAATATCCTTACAGTCAAATGTCTGGCGCGGCACCGACTCTTCGCCCCGGAAGCCCGCCACAACAGTCATCTTTTCATTCTTTATCTCGGTGTCGTCCACAACGACTTCCTGCTTATCCCAGTTCGGGGACAGGCACATGATGAAGTCTTTGAAACCCGTATCGGTCCTCGCATTCTTCTCTATCTCTTTAAAGCACTCTTCCATGCTCTCGGCCCCGGACATACCCAGGATCATGTTGGTCATGGACTGGGACAGATATTCCATCTTGCCCATTCTGGAGCTGTATACCTGACGGATAGCCTCGACATTGTTCTTATCCATGGATACACATCCGCAGGACTGATTGATGCTCGGCTTTCCGAAAACCGTAATGGTCTTATCAACCTCTTCGCCGCTCCAAAGCTTCTCGAATACATTTATACTCTCGTAACCCGCCTCATAGAAAGGCTGAACGGATGTGGTGATGGACGGATATCCGAGATACGCCACATCAATTCCGTCATATCCGGTTACGATAACATCCTCCGGTACGCGGAGCCCCTTACTCCTTAAGGCATCGCAGACACCTACCGCAGTATAATCATTTGCACATATTATGGCATCCGGATGGTCCTTGCCGTCCTTCGCACACTGTTCGAGTATATAGTCAACCGCCGGATAGCCGCAGTCACGCCACAGCGTTCCGTAGTAAATTCTTTCGTCTCCGTTCGGCAGTCCGTACTTTTCCAGAGTTTCCTTGAAACAATCAACTCTCGCATGAGTAAATACATAGACAGGCTTTCCCGCTACATGATAGATATCCTTGCAGCCGTGTTCCTTGATCACATGTTCGACGATACCGGCATAGGACTTCTTCTCATCATTGATAACGCTGTAATATCTGTCGTCATATCCTCCCAGATTGATTACCGGGATTCCCGAAGACAGAAGTATTCCGTCGATCCTCTCTTTGTAGCCTGCAGGGAAAGAAGTAGACAGCAAAATAGCACCATCAAAATCCCGAAGATCCGGAATCTTAAATGGCACAATGTCACCCTCATCGTATTTTATATACTGATCGTATACCTCTCTGCTGAACCCGTCACTAAAGCTGGCAAAAAAGATAAGTTTCACACCGTGTTCCAAAGCAGCCTCACGTATGCCGACCTGCATATCATGTACCATGCTTCCATACATACTGGAAACAAATACAGCTACCTTTTTTCTCTTCTGCATAATACCCGCCTATTTACCCTCAGTACTTCCTCCATTTTATAACATTGCACCCTATCATTCAAGCTAAAGCCCTAAATTAAAGGTTATAAAAAGCATAAGAATTTCTTAATTTCCGTCGTTGACAGAGAGTTTTCCCAAGAATATAATACGCATTTGGAAAATCCGTATATAAAGGACAAGTGTAAAATGAAAGAGAAGCTTTTAAAAATCATCAAAAACGATACCATACTCTTCGTCTCGGGAATCCTGGCAGTAATCTCCTGCTTCATCATAACTCCCGACCATGAATATCCGGGCTATATCAACTTCCGAGTTCTGGCCATCCTCTTTTCCCTTATGCTGGTGGTCAGCGCATTGATAAGGATCGGAACCTTCGATTATCTGACATCCAAGCTTCTCGGCCGCATACATTCCGAAAGATATATATCGCTTCTGCTGGTAGTGCTCGCATTTTTTATGAGCATGCTGCTTACCAACGACGTTACTCTTGTAACTCTGGTACCATTCGCGGTAAATGTTTTGAAGGCCTATAAGGACAGACGCAGGACCATGTTCACTCTGATCCTCATGACCGTATCCGCGAACCTGGGAAGCATGCTGACACCTATCGGCAATCCGCAGAACCTGTATCTTTATTCCCATTACGGATTCACACTTAAGAACTTTATACTTCTGATGCTGCCTTACAGCGCCGTATCGCTTCTTATGCTCATCGTCAGCGTCTTCATCCTGAACGTAACGGATAAGACCCTCGATACAGCAGTTGTAAAAAAGGTAAATGCACCGAACCCGAAGCTTCTTCTGGTATACTCGGTACTTTTCGTAGTCTGCCTGCTGACGGTATCCGATTCGCTTCACTACCTCATCATGCTGGCGATCGTATCACTGGTGGTTCTTGCGGCAGACAGAAGCGCATTTAAAAACGTGGACTACGGCCTTCTCCTTACCTTCGTCTTCTTCTTTGTACTGATAGGCAATCTGGGAAGGATCGGTTTCATCCACGACACCCTGACTGTAATAGTAGAGAAAAATGTAACCCTGACCTCGGTTCTGGCATCCCAGTTCATCAGTAACGTTCCGGCTGCCATGCTGCTCTCGGCATTTACCAAATGCGGCGAGGAACTGGCCATCGGTACCAATCTCGGAGGCCTCGGCACACTTATCGCAAGTATGGCCAGCCTTATAACCTATAAGTTCTACAACAAAATAAAAGGCGAAGGAGAGCACTACCTGCTCGCCTTCACCGTTATCAATATCATCTTTCTGATCGTACTTTACTTACTGCACCTGCTTATACATTAGTATCCCTTTTTACGGCCTACATTTACTATAAAAGCTCCTTCATACTACCCTTTCTCCTAAGTTAAAAAAACATTTAAGAAACAGATAAGAATCTGTTTGGATACAGATAAAGACCCGATCCGATTCTCATTATATAATCACCTTGTAAACACCGAGAGATATGAAGTTTACAAGGAGGCTATATCGAAATGAAAAGAAACATACTTAACCACACAATCCTCACAAGCATGATTCTGTTTGTCATAATGATCATCGTGCACGGATTCGAAGCCATCGTTCTCAGAATGGACGAGACTGTATTCGCCGAGAACTTTATAAACAAACTTTTCGGTATCGTCACCTTCCTCGCAGTTCTTCGTATCCTCGGCCGGAAGCTGAAGGATATCGGATTCACAAAATCGGGAACTGTTAAAAACATCTTCCTGGGATTCGGGATCGGAGCACTTGCCTTTGCGGTTGCTTACACCGTAGAGATCATCATACTTCATGCGCAGGGCAAGTCCGTCAGCTTCGGTTTTTTCACCACAGGCTTCTCCCTTACGGGTGAAGCAGCCATCAATAGCGGAATAGGCGCCATTCTGATGTGTATCTTCTTCAACATAATAAATGTCATCATGGAGGAAGGTACCTTCAGAGGCCTGTTCTATGAACTTGTAAAAACAAACCATTCAGCAAAATGCGCATGTCTCATACAGGCCGTACTTTTCGGCGTATGGCACATGGTAACACCACTCCACAACCTGATTGACGGTGATATAAACTTCGGTACATTTCTTGTTCTTACCATAGGTTATATCATCCTCGCAGGAATGATGGGTGTCAAGTGGAATCTCTTAAAGAACATGACAGGAAGTCTCTACGCAGGCATGGCTGATCACTTCTTTAACAACTGCATCGCGACCAATCTTCTCCACGTAGTTACTTCTACAGGAATAGATGAAATGATGCTTGTACGCGTACTCATCGCTCAGCTTATATCCTTTATCGGAGTGATGATCGTATGGAAGAAAACATCTTAAGATTTTCTTAATAAATAGGTTTCTCAATCATTGATATACTATAAGTCGGGAGGCATTGCAAGTGCTTGCAGTGCCTCTTTGTGGCCGCATTGATATGTTACTGAGGAACCAGCCATGAAATTTAAAAAGCCTTACCGCATCGCCGCTTCGGCAATCCTATTCATCGCGGTAGTAATGTTTATCATCTTCTCGTATACGCACTACAACCTCCGTTCAAATCCTATTTCCGGAGGTTATCTGGATTTGTCCCAAAGCAGTCTCGAAGATACTGTATATTCGCTGGACGGAAACTGGATTTTCCTTCCGGATGTTTTTGCCGACCCTGCCGAAAGTATCTCCGATAAGGAAGGCACCTCAGCCATCAAAGTTCCGGGAGCCATGTATCAGCTTAAATCTTCCGGTAAAAATGTAAAGGCCGGAACCTACGAATTAAAGATCCGCGTTCCGTCACCGGGCCGTTACGCCCTCAAGGCCACCATTGTATCCGGAGCTTACCGCCTATACAGCAACGGAGAGCTTATCGGCGAAGTGGGTACTGTGGGCGCGGACAGCGAATCCGAAAAAAGCGTATGGCAGCCTGTGGTTTATCTTCTCGACACCGCGAGCTGCGATATAACTCTTACATTTCACGTATCCAATTATCACTGCGTGCAGGGAGGTCTCGTCCAGAGCCTCTACTTCGGCACCATTGAAAACGTATATTACTTCCAGTCCATGCAGGCCGTTAAAGGCGCCGTTATCATAGGAATCCTTGTGGGTATCGGCATCTATCTTCTGTTGCTCACCGGAAAAAGCAATCACAGAAAGACGGGTATCAGCCTCAGCATCTTCTGCCTGACCAGTGCCCTTCTGGAAAGTCTGCTGGATGAGAATATCTTCTTTTATTTCTTCCGCAATCTTCCGCTCATCATACCTATGAAGGTTCAGTGGGCGGCTTACGCTGTACTCATCACCTGCGTATTCTACTTCTTCAAGTACATCGATCCGCCGAAGAAACCGAACCCTATGATGGCGGGACTCGAAATAATAAATCTCACCTATCTCATATTGATAATCCTGGCGTACTCATACAACACCGTTACCTTCGTAGGCGACCTCTGCGTATTCATTCTGGGAATAAATGCAGTGATTCATATCTGCAGGATCATACAGGCCATCCGTGCCAAGAAGCGCTATGCCTACATTTCCCTTATGAGCCTTGTGGTGCTGGCCACCCTGTCCTACCTGCAGTTCAACTTCTTCAGCACCGGCCGCAGCCTGTATCTTTATACAAGAGAGAACCTCTTCATCATCGGCATCCTGTTCTTCATCCTGTGCCAGATTAACATCCTTCTGACGGATGTGGACAGAGCCTATGAAAATGCAAAACAGGCCGCAGCTATGGAAATTGCATACCTGCAGGCACAGATTTCTCCGCACTTCATGTTCAATACGCTGAACAACGTATCGTACCTGATGACCGATGACGTGCCGAAAGCCCAGACACTGCTTCAGCAGTTCTGCAACTTCCTCAGGACCAAGTATAAGTTCGATTTCAGAAATACCATCGAGTACACCCTGGGCGAAGAACTGGACTTTCTGGAATCCTACGTCTACATAGAAAACATCAGATTCCAAAACATGCTGACCCTTATCGTAAATGCAGCGGAGAGCCTGAGGTCCATGAAACTCATGCCCCTCATACTCCAGCCTCTGGTGGAAAATGCCATCAAGCACGGCTACGATTCCAAGCCTCTTACTGTAGAGATATCCGTGGACGAACTTCCGGATTCCTATCTCTTCAAAGTAAAGGATAACGGCAAGGGCATGCTGCCGATGAAGCTGAAAGATATCGACCGCAGCGAATCATCCGGTATTGGAGTCGCAAACATAAACTACCGTCTGGAAAAGCTGTGCGGCGAGAAGCTGCACTTCGAATCGGCCCCGGACGAGGGAACAACCGTCAGTTTTAAATACGTAAAGGAGGCCTCACCCGTATGAAAGTCGTGATCGTAGACGATGAATATAACTCCGTGGTACATCTTTCCACGCAGCTGAAAAACTATCCCGATATGGATATAACAGCCTCTTTCACGAATCCCGTGGAAGCACTGTCCTATCTCATCAGAAATGCAGTGGACCTGCTTTTCCTGGATATAGAGATGCCCAACATCAGCGGACTCTACATAGCGGAGCAGATAACCCTGCTTCATCCCGATACAAAGATATGCTTTATCACTGCCCGTACCGATGGGGCCATCAAAGCATTTGAACTGAATGCGCTGGACTACATACAGAAGCCGCTCTCACCGAAACGTCTGGAGCAGTGCATAAGCCGTATAAGACTCAGTCCCGCTCCGCCGAAGCCGGACTTCGATTCCCTGTCACAGGGACTGGAATATCCGCTGAACATAATCTGCGGATATCATGACGAGGATATAGTCCTCATCAACTATCAGGATATCTACTACTTCGAAACACTGCAGAGCAATGTGTTCATTCATACGAAAGATAAGGTATACCGGGGCAACAAACCGCTGGGCTTCTACGAAGAAAAGCTGAAGCCGCTTTACTTCTTCAAGACTCACAAATGCTTTCTGGTAAACCTGTCGAAGGTAGATCATTTCAGCCCGAGGATCAACTACACCTACGATATCTTCTTCAAGGATATAAAGGACCGCATCCCGCTGAGCAGAAACAACGTAAAAGCGTTAAAGCAGTACATTCAATAACATCAAACCTAAAAATATTTTTTTACTATAAAGGAGGAGCAACATGGCAGACACAATCACATTAAAGGAACTGAAGGCCGGAGACATCATACTTTTCTCGGTACCTACCGACGACTGGATCTCCAAGATCATCGGAAAGATCACACATTCATCGGTAAGTCATACCGGAATGGTAGACCGCGATCATTCCAAGGTTATCGAGGAAGGTGAAAAAGGAGCAAGCATCGTAACACTTCCTCATGCAGGAGAAAGAACACTTCACATCCGCAGACTTAAGAGCGAACCTGACACGGACAAAGTTGTTGATATCGCTTATAAGTATGTAGAGGAAGGTCTTCCTTATCCTATGAGCAACCTCGCATTTCTCGGACTCTACATGCTGGCAGGCGAGTTTATCCCTGACAACACAGCCGGCGAGATTGTAAAGAACGTACTCAAGATTGCAACCTACGAACTCATCAAGTTCTTCAACGAGAAGTTCCATCCGGGAACCGATGTTCCTCCGATGGTATGCTCACAGTTCGCAGCTGCCTGCTACGACGAAGCAGCACTTACTTACGGACCTGAGTATAAGATCCACTACAACGATAAGGTGGCAACTATCCCTGCACTTCTGAAGAAGATCCTGGCTCAGCTTACAGAAGACGAAGAAAAGAGCTTCACGATTGAGAAGCCTGATCACGAAACTCTGCTTCAGAAGATCGACGGCATGCACCCTGCTCAGTTCCACTGCCGCAAGCTCTTTGAGCACATAGAAAAGCACGATCCTGCCAACGCTCCGGCAAAGGTATCCGACGGTGTTATCGCTGAGTTCTATCGCTACGCAAAAGCTTTCCTGAAGCTCTTTGCAGGCAAGAAATATGAGGACAAGGAAGTTGTAACCGCAGGCGAGATCAAGGCCGTATTAGAGGACCTTCTCCGCTTCCAGGAGACCTTCGTAACACCTGAAGACCTGCTTAACAACTCAACAAATCTTATGGACATGGGAATACTTACATACGAAGAGATATTTATCTAAACCGTTCAAATCCTGAAATTTACCTTTCAGGACAAATATTTGCATGATAGCGTAAACAGCACTCAAAAGCTGCCGCAACTGATATACTCCGATCATCAGTTAGCCGGCAGCTTTTTAAATGTTTAGAAAACACTATTTAATCTATGAAAGGAGGACAAAATGCTTACAAAAGGTTGGGATACGATAAGTATTATTAAGCAGGACACAATAAACTCCGAGCTGAGAAACACCTGGGGCTCCGTTGATTCATCTATCAGCTATACAATTTATGATGATGAAGGAACAGTGAACGGAAAATTTGCCCCCTGGCAGATAATTGAAGGAGGCGGCGGCAGACTTCTCAGAATGGAACTTCCTATTGAACAGGGAAATATGGAGGTAAACAATAAAAGTTTCGATTTGGACGGAATCAGCATTATCATCGGACTTACGCTTACCTTAATGCCTCAGGCCGATAAATCAATCTTGAAAACTCAATACGCACATATAACAAAATCTCCAAGCGATATTCCAGATGACAATGAAGGCTGGATTGTTCCTATCACAATTACCGGAGATAACGGAACCCTCGGTGCATATAAGGAAGTTCTTCTGGATAGCATATGTGATTATCTGATTAAGAATCCTGAACAGTTGATACTAACATTTGCCGAAATTAGGCTGGTACAGGACGGATGTCCTGACTGGCTTTTACCAAAAAGAAACGCTTATTCATATCTGGACACGGGATATCTCTGTGTACTTGCAGTTTGTGATGATCGCAGTATAACAGACTTGCCGTTAGATATTGATGTATCAGGACTTACATCCGGTTCGGATTCATATTTCGTTGTATCTTCAAAAACGGTTCTCAAAAACATGATCTTACCAAGCGTTATATCACTTTACGAAAATGCATCGATCAACGATTTCGATGTACAGGATCTGTGTTTCTATAACACCCGCGAACTTGATATGCATGACGTTAAATCCGGAGCAATATACTATACTCCCGTTGTTCGAAGCGGCGGAAATCAAGGTGAAATCGTCGGAGATGAGATTGCCGTATATTACGATGGATACTGTGATATGTATCTGGGTATAGATATGTATTGGAAAGGCTATGTAAAAATGTCTGTATCATTAAATAACGGAGTAATCTCATTTAATAAAGTCGATGATAACTTCAGCCATGATGAAGATATTCCTTGGTATTTGAAATGGTTAAGTTTAGCTGTTATGGCAATTACAGAAATTGTAGTCGCTATCATCTCCGATGATCTTATCGATAAGATCAAGGAACAGAGTTCTTCCATAGACACCAGCAATATTAATACCGTTGAATGGTTTGGTGTTCGCGGAAACGTTACTGCAGCAAACTTAAATGAATCTTTGATATTACAATACACCTAATAGGAGGATAAAATTATGGAAAAGCACGAAGAAAAAGTTTTATTATCAGGCATTAACAAAAAAGTGGAGTTTAATCTTCCGGATTGGAACGAATATGCAAAAAAGCAGATAAAAAATTCAAAGCTTTATAAAAATGCATTCAAGTCCGATAATACCCTCCGTGAAACAAACAAGATCATGTTAGCGCCTACTATAACAACCAACGGTTGGGATACTGTATCTATTTGTCGAGTGTCAGCATTAAACTCAAGAATAGAATCAGAGAAAACTTATCCTGCAGAAATACATCAGAAAGATATTGAATCCGATCTTTCACTTGATGGTGAATTTGATCCTTGGCAGGTTGTAACCGGCGGAGACGGAAAGAATGTTAAAATCAACGTCCCACTGAAAACCGGAACATTTATAGGTCTCCCATCCGGCGGAACCAATGAATTTGATGTATCTGGTTGTTCTGTAGATATTTTGATTAAATTACAGTACTTTCCTCTTAATCAGGACCCTGTAATGCCTGATGGAGATTATACACTTTCTGTATGTACGGACAGCGATTCGGATAAGGAACCTATTGCAGCCGTAATCAATCTTCATGTTCCTGATACATGTAATCTTAGTAAAGCTAATAAAGATCTTCTCAAAGGTCAGTTTGACGCATGGGTTAATGTACCGGATAATCTTGCCGCCTTTGATACTCTGTTTGCTACAATTATGATCAATAACATGGGCGAACAATCTGAAGACTTCAAATGGCTTAGATCTACAACCACAAGTTACGCTTACACAGATCTCGGAACAGACGATACAAGTATTTTCGGTATTCTGTGCATGACAAACGGCAACGACCGTACAGGCCTTCCAAATCAGCTTCCGGCTATTTCCTTAAAGAGCGACGAAAATGCCTTATTTATTATAAGCAGAGAAGTATATGTAAAGTACCAGCTTCTTCCGGCACTTCCAAAGACCTTTACAGAAAACGATCCTTCAGACTTTTCGGTTGACAAAACCGGATTAACCGTAGACGCGAAAAATGTAAAACTTCAACCTGTTGAAGCTAACGGAGGAACCTACTATCCGGTAGCAACTAAGTTCCAGATGACATTCTGTGATACGTATATCGAAACCCTGTCTCACATTGAATGTGACGTAATAGCCGGAGTAACTTCCGAGACCGTTGTAATTACCCGTCAGCTTTTAGTCATGGGCAAAAACGAAAAAGGTGAAAAAATAATGACCTATGAAATGCTTGGCGATCCGGAAGTAAGCAACAGTATAAAATCAGATCCGGGTATCATTATAACTGACATAATTCTTGCTCTTATCGCTGCAATTATAATAGGAATTGCGACCGCAATCTGCGAACCAATCGTTCTTGCTATCGTTTCTATCATTGTTGCAATAGCTGTAGCCGTCATCGACTTCACAATCAGGTACATAGTTGAAACAGTTATGGCCAGCAACCTACAAGAAGGAATACCGGCCATTGATCCTATGGTACAAATAGGATCAAGTCAGGTAAAATGGCCATTCTGCTGTGAAGCCGGACTTGACCTGACAAATATTGACTATGCCGGAGCTCTGATATTTGAAGGAAACCTCAATTTAGCTGAAGAATATCAGATCCAGAACGGACGTCTTATCTGCGCATAAGTTTTTACCTTAAATAGGGGTGGGAAATTTATATAATAGCCGGGTCGGGATTTTATATTCCGGCCCGGCTAT
>CACZHN010000049.1 GCA_902780985.1 uncultured Lachnospiraceae bacterium
GATCTGGAAAAAGGGCGACACCGCGACCAAGAAGGAGCAGGATTCCCTGCGTGATATGCGGATCGTGCAGGAGATGTACGCGCGCGGATTTGAATTCCTGCCCATAGATATATATAAAGCCCGGGCTCATCGCTTCCAGATCATTGACGGCAAACTGATGCCTGCGCTCCATACGATCGAGGGCCTGGGAGAAAAAGCGGCCGATGCTGTAGAGGAAGCCGCCGCGCAGGGCAGATTTCTGTCCAGGGATGATTTCCGCGACCGTACCAAGGTCAGCAAGACGGTGATCGATCTGATGGCGGAAATGAAGCTGTTCGGCGATATCCCCGAATCAAACCAGATCTCATTGTTCGATTTATAGGAGACAGCCCATGTTAATTGAAGAAAAACGTTATCTGGAACGGCTCTCAGAGCTGTATCCGACGATTGGAAAGGCATCCGCGGAAATCATCAATCTGCAGTCCATTCTGAATCTGCCAAAAGGAACCGAGCATTTTCTTTCGGATATACATGGCGAATTTGAGGCTTTTTCTCATGTGCTCCGCAACGGGTCAGGCGCTGTGCGCAAAAAGATCGATGACGTGTTCGGCCATACCCTGAGCAACGCGGACAAACGCTCCCTCGCGACGCTGATCTATTATCCTAAGGAAAAGATGGAACTGGTCCGGGAGACGGAGCCGGATATGGAGAACTGGTACAAGATCACTCTTTACCGGCTGATCGAGGTATGCAAAACGACAGCCTCCAAATATACCCGTTCAAAGGTCAGAAAGAAGCTTCCGGATGATTACGGATACGCCATCGACGAGCTGATCAATGCGGATGAGGAATCCATCGATAAGGCCAGATATTATAAGGGCTTTGTGGATACGATAATAGATATCCAGGCAGGAGACGACTTCATCATAACCATGTGCAACCTTATCCATAACCTCTTTATAGATAAGATGCATATCATCGGAGATATCTTCGACAGAGGCCCGAGAGCCGATTACGTAATGGACGAGATCATGGGCTTCAACGACGTTGATATCCAGTGGGGTAACCACGATATCAGCTGGATGTCCGCGGCAGCGGGAAATGAAGCTTCCATAGCAACGGTTCTCAGAATAGCCACCAGCTATAACAGCTTTGACGTACTGGAAGACGGATACGGAATAAACCTGAGACCGCTTTCCATGTTTGCGGCGGAAGTATATAAGGATGATGACTGTGCATGCTTCAGACCGCATTTTCTGGACAACAACAAGTACGATTCCGTCAATCCGGATCTTGTGGCAAAGATGTACAAGGCTATAGCCATAATAGAGTTTAAGCTGGAAGGTCAGCTTATAAAGAGACATCCGGAGTATGAGCAGGATGACAGACTCCTTCTGGATAAGATCGATATCGAGAAGGGAACGGTTACCATCGGAGATAAGGTATATCCAATGCTGGATACCAACTTCCCGACGGTGGACTGGAGCGATCCTTATAAGCTTACGGATGTGGAGCAGGAACTGATAGATAATCTCAGATATTCCTTTAAGCATTCCGAGAGACTTCAGGAGCATATAAAGTTCTTATACTCACACGGCTCCATGTATAAGATATTCAATAACAACCTCCTGTTCCACGGATGTATTCCGATGGATGAGAACGGAGAGTTCCATAAATGGAAATGTAAAGACGGCGTATTTTCCGGAAAAGCCCTTATGGATTACCTTAACTCCAAGGTTATCGATGCTTACTTCCTGAGAGATGATGATCCGGGAAAAGCGGAATCACTGGATCTTATGTGGTATCTCTGGAACGGTCCCGTATCTCCGGTATTCGGAAGAACCAGAATGGCCATCTTCGAGAGAATATTCCTGGAGGATAAGAGCCTCAGCGAAGAGGGCAATAACAGCTATTACGAATTTTCAAAGCAGGCAGAGTACTGTGATAAGATATTCAGGGAATTCGGTATGAATCCGGAAAGAGCCCATATCATAAACGGACATATTCCCGTACAGGTTAAGAAGGGAGAGACACCGGTAAAGGCGGACGGAAAGCTTTACATCATCGACGGTGGTCTTTCAAAAGCTTATCATGAGACAACGGGAATTGCCGGATATACGCTTATATTCAACTCCCATCATCTCGCTCTGGCAGAGCATAAGCCGTATGTGCCGGGAGAAGAGAATTCTCCTGAGATACAGGTTACTGAAGTTATGCCTGAAAGACTCAGAGTAGGAGATACGGATACAGGTGATGAGATAAAGAAGCAGATAGCCGATCTGGGTGAACTTCTTAAGTGCTACAGCGTAGGTACGATAAAAGAGAAGTATTAAAAAATGTATGGAAAAGCAGGTGATCAGGTTCGCCTGCTTTTTTCTTTTAAATAGATATTAGCAAAATGATAATAAGATATTGACAAGATATTATCAATCTGATAATATGATATTATCAATGTGATATAAAGAGGATAGTTGTGTATGATTCAGGAGAGTGGTTGAATGATCAGAAAACAAAAGATAAAAAACTTAATAGGAGTTGCGCTGACATCGGCAATGCTGCTGGGGGCTTCGGGCTGCGGAAAACAACCGGAGATCGAAAAAGAAACCGTGGCAGAAGAAACAGAAGTTGAGAAGCCGGCTATTAAGCAGCAGAAGGCCATTGATTCTTCCGGCTCATATGTGATCACTTATTACGATACCGAGGGAAGAGAGACAAAGGTGGAGTATCATCCCCTGGACTCATCGGTTTATGACGTAGTATTTACTTATGACGATAAAGGAAATCTTCTCAAAGAAGTATGGACTTATCCTGATAAGCTGAGTATTACCGAAAACAAATAT
The DNA here is from genome assembly GCA_902780985.1 of uncultured Lachnospiraceae bacterium. The sequence goes on from CACZHN010000049.1 coordinate 2,820, forward strand.
GATGAGGACGGTAATCTGACAGCAGTTTATAAGGGGGAAAGCGAAGACAGCCTGTATCTTGATAATGAATATACATATGAATCCGGACGGGAAGTCAAATTCGTAAACTACAATGATGACGGAAGCGTCTGGAATATGTACATTTATGTATATGACGATAACGGCAATCTGTTAAAGGAGACAGAAGAGAGTGACGACGGATATATATACAGAAGCTGGGAATATGAGTACAGTGAGGACGGAGTCCTGCTTCAGATGACGGATACACTCCATGAAAACAAGAGTGTGATACATTATGACGAAGAGGAAAATGAGATACTGCACGAGTATTATTTCAAAGATGAATATTCAGGCTGTGTGGAAAATGAGTACGGTCCCTTCGGTTTGATTTCATCTACACATAAGGATGAGAACGGAGATGTGGAAATCTGTGAAAAAACATATTATTACGAAAACGGAAAGCATAAATGCGTAACCCGGGAAAATGATGACGGGGCAGAAGTCATAATCAAAACCTGGGAATATGATGAATCGGGTAATACGACTCATCGTGTGAGTATGAGAGGTTATGAATATACCGCCGAATATAACGAATACGGCTATGTATCATGGGATCATGATGTATGCACCGATCCCACCAGAAGTGCGGGAATGTTCGATATCGAGACAACATATGAATATGAGTATTATTAAAGGGAATGAATCAAAGAGAGGAATATGAGATATGAAAATAATTAAGCTGTTAAAAAAGTTTTCGAGTTCGATTGTAATTGCGGGAGTTATTATACTTATGATAGGATTATGCTATGCGATGTTTAAAGCAGGTATACCTTATCAGGATCCGCCGATGGAACTGCAGATACAGTATACCGTCGACAGCACCATAGGTTCGATTCTTTCCAAAATGGGATTTGTGCTTATGGCCGGAGGAGCGGCTGCCTGGATCATATTCGCATTACTTAATAAGAAATCGAAGAATGCATAAGTAAAAACCTAAAGGACAACAAAAATGAATAATAAGGATTACGAAAAGCTGGTCAAGGACTACGAGAAGCTTCACGCATCAAAACCGAGTCTCTATATCATGGATTTTCAGGACGGCTTTAAGACCAGAAGCAAAAAGGTTCTGGAAGAAAGATTTACGGGGCAGGGCGAAGCAGAAAAGATAAGCATACTGATCAGCTGGCTTGGTATGAACAGCGGATATTACAAGTATAAGTATTATGAGGCATTTAAGAAACGTGATATGGAAATGTTGAATAATGCACTTTACGAAACGGCTGTTATAGAGCATCTGGATTGTATATGTGATTCGGGATATGATCATGCGTTTTTTGCATTCTGTGTAATACCCGAAATGCTGGCAGCAAATCTGCCGGACAGGATCGAAAAGCTGATCCCTCGTGAATTCGGACCTGCAAACAACGGATTTTCATCCGGACCCACCATCATAAATCTGCTGAAGGCAGTATGGTACGAGGATGAGGATGTAAAAGAGCAGGTTACGGAGCAGGCGGAGAAGTTTCTGAATAAGAAGATCACGCTTCTTGAAAAAGGTTTATTGGAATGTTATCTCGGTTTCTTAAATAAGGATCCTCAGAAGATTAACGAAGGACTTGTGGAATTATGCAAGGGCGGAAAGCAGAACCGCGATACTACTGAGGATGCATTTACAAGAGGCTTCTGTGTGGAAGCACACGGAGTATATAATCTGGCTCACTGGGCATATGGCGGAGAACTTGAGAAGGATATCCTGATGCCCGACGAACCGAATTTCTGTCAGGAACTGGCAGTCTATCAGAAAGAGCGAAACTATAAGCACGGTGAACTCTACAGTGTATATCCGGAAAGTCTGGAGATATACAACACGATACTAAGAACCGAACCGCCGGTGATGCATCTTACTCCGCCGGTAAGGAAAAAATGCCAACTTGATGTGAATAGATTCAAGGAAGAACTGATAGAAGAGATTATAAAAAACAGATAACAGAGGAAACATAAAATGATAGCAGTGTGGTATGTAGCTTTAGCGGTATTACTTTTCTTCGGAGCAAAGATATGTAAGCGGGGAACCTGGAACGATGAGAATATGTCATTTGACAGGACAAAGGCCTTCTTAGGTTTCTGTGCGGTCATCATAGTATTTCATCATATATCTCAGGATACATGTGCATCATGGCTGAACCCTCGATATATAAGACACGGGCTGGACATATTCGTGACAGCCGGTTATCCGATGGTGGCAATGTTCTTCTTCTGTTCGGGATACGGCCTGTATAAGAGTGCAAAGGCCAAGCCGGACTTTTTCAGAAGATTCATTCCATCGAGAATAATCCCTATTCTTATACCGACACTTATAACTCTTGGAGTATACATATTCTTCAGAGTATGGAGACATATACCTTTAGATATAGATTCACCTTTTGCAGCCAACGCACATGAGACCTGGCATCCGTATATCTGGTACATTCCGTGTATCATAGCAATGTACATATTTTTCTACATCGGATTCGGACTGTTCAAGAAGGATTGGATAGGCATCCTGGTGGTGGCACTGGGAACTCTGGGATATATAACATATTGTGTGATCTTCATGTACGGTACCTGGTGGTACAACACGCCTCATATGTTCCTGATGGGAATACTTGTGGCAAAGTACGACAAGCGTTTCTTTGAAAGCTGCAAGAAGCTTTATCTGCTGAGACTTATCATAACCGTGGCGCTGTGTTACGGATTATGGTATCTGGGAGATCATGCCGGAGAGATATATTTAAAGACATATCACCATCCGTATTACGGCAATTATATCATCATAAGCTCGGCAATTCAGTGCGTATGCCAGATACTCTATACATTTGCTTTTGTATCGCTGTACTACTTGCTGAGTATGAAGCTGAAGATAGGCAACAAGGCACTGAGCTTTTTCGGAAAGTTCACATTGGAACTGTATCTGATCCACGGAATCTTTATCCACATGTTCGGATATTACATGATCCATGACGGTGTAAAGCCGGTTTACTATATAAAAAATGTACCGCTCTTCGTACTTGTGGTATTGGCACTGTCCATACCGATCTCGTACGGCATGAGCATTATAGATAAAAAAGTGGGAAAGGCATTAAGAAAGAAGTAAGAGAGGAAAAATGTGAACGAGACAAAGAATAAAAGTGCGGGATACGTAGTATTGTTGATCTGCCAGATGGTATTGATATTTCTTGCATTTATGTATGCGTATTATGGGGAATACGCACACAATAAACCATCGAATATCTGGTCAAACATCTGGTCAAACGGATATCTGGGAGTATTCCTGATGGTATCGAATATCATAACCCTGATCGTAAGTATTATGGGTATGATAAAGTATAAATATCAATGTGCACAGAGACTGCTTTCAAGGCTTCTGCTTGCATCGTTCTTTGTGAATATCATAAGCTTTATGTATGCGATCGGGACGCATTTTTAAGAAACCGTAGACCATCTGAGGAGAAGGAGATGATCGGTTATGGATGATGAGAATAAGAACAATAACAATGAGAACAGCAATAAGAATAAGAGAATATATGTGCTGGGATCTATCCTGTTAGTGCTGATTGTATTTCTTATAGTAGGCGGCATAAAGTTCTTCAGGGAAACCAAGGAAGCCAAAGAAAAAATGGCAAATGAAGAATATCATAATCAGCCTCATAACAAGTACAATGCACCGGTTGTATATTATAAGAGCGACCTCGAAAGGATTGTCGGCGTAGAATTAAGAGAATCCGAGGAGGAGTTTGAGGGATATAAGTGTATGAAATACTGGAATAACAGGACTGTACCGACAAAGTATGATGACCTCAGGTTCTATGTATTTAAAGATGAGGAGACCGCGTATAAGGCGTTGGAGGAAATAAAGAAGGGCGGCGGCTTTCGTGATGTTACGGATGAAGGCCCGAATTATATCAGAGGATGGCTTGAAGGCGTAGTGGATGCGGATGTAGAAGACTATTACTATGTAAACGGAAATCTGCTTGTGATGACTACGGTCACATGTGTAAGCGAATGGCCGACAAATGTAGACGATGATGAGGATCCCGTAAAGGGTGGCGGAGATGAGGCTGAAGCACTGATAAAGCTTATAAATGACAACTTTTAGAAATGAGATACGAAGGGGGTAAATACTTATGGAGATGGGACAGCCGTTTGGTGTGGCATACGAAGAAAAAATGATGTACAGAGATCCGGAACATCGAAGCCTGTTTTTGATCGCAAAAGCTGAGATTACGGTATCACATCCGAATCGAACAGGGGATGAGAGTGGGATAAAGTTTGTAACGATCATTGTGAATTCGGAACTGAGTGACCGCTTACATGCTATAAGCGATGAGAAGAAGTCCTATAAAGAGCTTCCGGCGTGTTTTCCTGCTTTAGCAGAGGCGTGCGCCGCAAAGCTTACAGAGGAAGGTTATACAGTTCATGGGTTTAACATTCTGTCTATGGAACTTGATCCGAAGATCAAGGAAGCGGTTGAGAGAATGGAAATGATGAAATCCATGACGCCTGAGGAGATAGGAAGGAAGATGGCAGAGGCTCAGCAGGCAGCAATGCAGGCGGTTCAGGCTCAGCAGACAGCAGTGCCGACGTATCCTAAGTTCTGTCCGAACTGCGGGACTCCGACAACAGGTACCAATTTCTGCCCGAATTGCGGAATGAAGTTAAGATAACTTGATTGAGGTGAAAGATGGGCAGTATCTGTTTATATATGATCCTGACAATTCTGTCAGCCTGCCTGTGCGGCTTAGTTCAGACGTTGGGAAAAGTATATTTGGGTCAGTGGAGCAGCTTTGTCTCCAACGGTGACAACTTCAGATATAACTATGTGGTATATTTCATCGGGCTGGTTTTATTCCTTGCTTCGCTGAATATCTTATACAAGTTGATTCTGAAGAAAAAGTTTGAATCAACGGAGTTTTATTCCACCGATAAAACAGTAGCGGTAATTATAGTAGTAGTCGGCTGTATCCTGATGTTCGCTGCTCTGATAATGGGAGCATTTGCAGTGTTGGGAATGACCGATAACTTAGGGCCGTACGTATTATTCTATCTGACGCTTATCGGATGGCCGGCAGGAACGTTGATTTATATGCTGGTGAAGATCATGCTGGATATGTGATCAGTGCAGCACCGACTGCAGGAAAGACAAAATATAAGACAAAACATAAGATAAATCATAAGATAAAAAAGGACATAGAAATGAAAATAGAAGACATCATAGAGATTTCAAAAGAAGCAGGAAGTATCATGACAACCGCGGTACGCCCTAAGATCATGGAGAAATCCGGACATGCAAACTTCTGTACCGAAACAGATGAAAAGATTCAGGCATTTCTTATGGGGAGACTTTCGGAGGTTCTTCCTGAGGCTTCATTCTTAGGGGAGGAAGACGGACAGGATGTATTTACCGAAAAGATGAGCAAAGGTTACTGTTTTGTCATTGATCCGATAGACGGAACGTCGAACTTCATTTACGGATACCGGCCGTCGGTTGTATCCATAGCTCTTTTAAAGGACGGAAGCCCTTACATGGCTGTGGTCTACAATCCGTACGACGATATGGTTTTCTATGCCACAAAAGGGCAGGGAGCGTACTTGAACGGAGAGAAGATCATGTCTTCGGAAGCACCGCTTTCGGATTCACTGGCTGTTTTCGGAACCGCACCGTATTATACGGATCTGCATGAGAAAACCTTTGACATAGCAAGGAAGCTGCTTCTGCAGTGCGTCGACCTGCGACGCTCGGGCACGGCAGCCTGGGACATGTGCTGCGTGGCCATGGGGCAGTGCAATCTGTATTTCGAAGCAATCATACAACTGTGGGATTACGCCGCAGCCGCCCTTATCGCAGAAGAAGCCGGCTGCAAAGTCACAGACTTCAAGGGCAGCCCGCTGTCATATAGAGGCCCATCCGAAACCTTATGCAGAGCAAGAGGAGTTAAGGAAATTCCGAAATGCTTTAAGTGAGACGTGGGGACGGAGGTTGAGTAGTCAAAATGACACACCGGGGACGGAGGTCAAGTATTCAAAATGAATACGCGACCTCCGTCCCCGGTGTGTCATTTTGACTACTCAACCTCCGTCCCCATGTCTCACCTGGCAACTTATGTTTTATATCCGGCAACATACGTCGGCCTCTATTGAATCCCCAATCTCCCGGTGTTATTTTGTGGAAAACCAAGAACAACAGGAGGAATAAAAGATGATTGTATGCAACGGTGTATGTAAGCGTTTCGGTGATAAGACCGTTCTTTCGGGGATTGATATGAATATTCCGGCGGGAAGTATATTCGGGCTTCTTGGGCCTTCGGGAGCAGGAAAGACCACACTTATAAAGATACTCACGGGACAGCTTGAATTTGACAGAGGAAATGTAATGACTCTGAAGAAGAATGTGAAGGATCTTACCGGTGAGGATAAAAAGCAGATAGGTATCATGATGGATCAGTTCGGTGTATACGACAGACTGTCATGCTTCGATAATCTGAAGATCTTCGCAAATCTCTACGGAATTCAGTCATCGAGAATATATGAAAGTCTGGAACTGGTGGGACTGGGAGATGCGGCGAAGAAGAGTGCATTTGACCTGTCAAAGGGTATGAAGGTAAGACTTCAGCTGGCGAGAGTATTTATGTTATCGCCTAAAATCCTTTTCCTTGATGAGCCGACAACCGGACTTGATCCGATGACACAGAAGATGATCCATAAGATCATTTTGAGTAAGAAGAAGTCGGGATGTACCATATTCCTTACGACTCACAACATGGAAGAAGCAGCAAAGCTCTGTGATACGGTAGCGCTTCTGAATGACGGAGTGATCGTGGACAGCGGTTCGCCGGAAGGAATCTGCAGAAAGTATAACCATCAGAAGAGAATAAACCTGGTTCTTAAGTCCGGAGAAAATATGGAACTGGCTCACGGAAAAGAATCCGCTGAGACTATAAAACTGCTTCTCATGAAGGATGAGATAGTAACCATCCATTCGTCGGAGCCGACCCTTGAATCGGTATTTCTGGAACTTACGGGAAGAAAGCTGGAGGAGGAAGTATAAATGAATAACGTCATAACCATTTTCAAAAAACAGATCAAAGACACAATGAAGAACAGAGTTGTTTTCATGCAGTTTCTTATGTGCCCGGTTCTTGCGATACTTATGGAAAAAGTCATGCATGTGGAGGATACACCTCCGCTTTTCTACTTCAAAATGATGTCAGCCATGTATATATGCTTCGGGCCGCTGACTGCTATGGCGGCTATCATTTCCGAAGAAAAAGAGAAGAATACTCTGAGAGTTCTCATAATGTCAAATGTAAAAGCATGGCAGTATATTTTAGGTACGGGCTTATATGTACTGGGAATGTGCATGATCGGAACAATTGCTATGGCAGTGGGAACGGGCATGCCTAAAGCCGACATGCCGATATACTACGGATTCATGATGTTCGGACTTACAGTATCAATCCTTATCGGTGCCGCAATAGGAATGTACGGTAAGAACCAGATGGCAGCACAGTCAATATCAACATCGGTTATGCTTGTGCTGGGATTTCTTCCGACACTGGCTACATTTAACAAGACATTACAGAAAATCGCAAAGTTCTTATATAATCAGCAGATCATAGATATATTTAATGATATGTCTGTTGATAATCTTGGTATAAAAGGTGTTATAATATTAGCGGCAAGTGCATGTGCGGCGATAATCGTATTCTGCATTTCATTTAAGAAAAAAGGACTTGAGTAGATCATGAAAATATCGATAGATATCGATGACAACTACAAAGATACGGAAGTGGTGATACACGCTCCGAAGCTGACTCAGGATGTCGAGAAGCTGATTGCTGTCATGAGAATGCTTAACATGCAGATTGCCGTGAGTAAAAACGATGAGACCTATCTTATCGATGCCGGGAAGATACTGTATGTTGAAGCGGTGGAGCGAAAGACTTTTGTATATACAGAAGAGGAAATATATGAATCAAAGCTTCCGCTTTATGAGATAGAGCGGGAGTTTCAGGAACATGATTTCCTCAGGATCAGCAAGCAGAGCATAGTAAATCTGAGGATGATCAAGAGTCTCAAGGCGGATATAAACAGACGGATCAAGATAACACTGAAGAACGGAGAACAGATTGTGGTATCCAGAATGTACTCCGATGAATTAAGAAATAAACTGGGGGTGAAGTAAATGGAAGACAGCAGAGATGTATACAAATTCTTCAAAGAATTATTCGCCCTTTACGGAATCGTGGTAGTGATGATTATGTTCATTACGGTCATCGTTACATCCATAAGCGATGAGGTGGCGGAAGTATCCACCATGTTCAGACTCGGCAGTGAGGGATTATCCATGGCGACTCTGGTGCAGCTGCTGGGCATGACATTTCTGATATCTGTCTACAGACTGATATTCATGACGGACGCATGTAACGTCAAAATGAGCTTTATAAAGAGAATGGTTGTATTTTTCTCGTTGGCATTTATCACAGCGGTAGTGTTCAGCATAATATTTAAATGGTTCCCGATAAACAGCATCACATCCTGGATAGGATTTGTCGTATGCTACATTGTGGCGGTTTATAAGAGCACTGCCATCACTAAGAGGGAAAATCAGAAAATGCAGGAAGCACTGGAAAAGTACAACAGAGAGCATGGAATTACAGAAGAATAGTCCGCTTGGTAGCCCGGAATGTACCGCTTGGTACCCGGGCTATTGTGGATTAAACGGGGCTCGGATAAGATGTATCCATAAAGAGAAACGACTTACTATTTAAGGAGGAGTGAATATGGATACAACAAGAATTTCCGAGAACACGATACATTTAAATGAACTTAAAGCTGACGCACGCAGAACCCAGAAGAGCGGCCTGCCCTTCATGATGGCATCGGTGTTGATCTGGACAATGATAATGCTGATACAGTTTGCGGATATAAAAATCGGCGGAAAGAACATGTTGACATTCTGCTGTTCATGTACGCTGATGCCGCTGGCATACATTTTCTCGAAGATTATCAAAGCCGATATATTCGGACAGCTGCACAATCCGGTTAACAAGCTGGGATTCCTCTGCACCATGAACCAGATGCTGTACCTTGTAATAGTTATGTGGGCATTCAATCAGAAGCCGGAAGCCATGATGATGCTTTTCGCCATGGTATTCGGCGGACACCTGCTTCCGTACAGCTGGGTTTACAATGCTAAGCCATACATTTTCGCTTCGATAATTGAGACCATCGGAGTTTTGATAATAGCGCTGGCCTTCGGAAATGTACCGGCAGCCGGCTTCATGATATTCATGCAGTTAATACTCTGCATACTTCTTTTCAGGGATTTGAGAAAGGATTCATAATTGAGAGTCGAGATTAATCAGGATCAGACAAAAGAATCGGTTTACGTGGAGATACATTGCCGGGAAGTGACGGGCGAAGTGTCGAAGCTGAAACGATATATAGATAACTTCGGGATGGGCATCAGGGCTTCCGACGACAATACCACTTACATGGTAAGAGCGGGAGAGATACTGTACATCGAATCCGTGGATAAGAAGACATTTATCTATACGGATAAAAGGGTGCTCAGTACGGAGAGCCGCCTGTACGAGCTGGAGGAAATGCTGGACAGCCGTGACTTCTTCCGCTGCTCCAAGTCGGTGATCATCAACCTCAACAAGGTGGAGAAACTGAAACCCGAGATAACCCGCAACATCCTGGCAACTCTCACAAACGGAGAAGTAGTAGTGATCTCCAGGCGCTATGCCTCGGAGCTGAAGAAACTTCTGGGAATAGGTAAATGATATGGAAAGAGCAAAAGAATTGTTTATATTCATAAGAAACGGAATGGCATATATATTTTCCTGGCTGGTGATCTGCAGTATCATCTATGCGCTGGCCGCAGGAAGTGAAGTGATATCCGTATATTACTTCATGAAGCTTTTCGTGCTGTGCCTCTGGGGCGTCGCGGCATTCACTGTATGCTTCAAGGGCAGACGGATCCCGAAGAAAGGCTTCGTCTTCTCACTGACGATATTCTACATTCTGTTTATCCCGGCCGAAATTGTCATGTTCTACGCTATGGGCATCTTCACCGGTAAGGGCAGCATGATATCCTGGATAATCTTCGGCTGCATCGCAGCAGTACTATACCTTACATCCTTAGCCATCGACTGCTTCATAATGAAGAAGAGAGCGGTGGAATATACCGCGAAACTGAAAAAGTGGCACTCGGGGACGGAGGTTGAGTAGGCAAAATGACACACCGGGGACGGAGGTCGCGTATTCATTTTG
>CACZHN010000050.1 GCA_902780985.1 uncultured Lachnospiraceae bacterium
TACCTCAATACCTGCCTCTTCCTCTGCCTGCTTCTTGAAGTCGGCAATCTTATCAGCGGAAATGCTCGGCAGCTCATCCATGGAAGCTATACCGAAGCTTCTCAGGAAGTCATCCGTTGTTCCGAATAGAATAGGATGTCCCGGAGCGTCCAGTCTTCCCACTTCATCCACCAGATTATATTCCATAAGCCTGTTTACCGCATGGCTGCAGGACACGCCTCTGATTTTCTCAATCTCGGCTCTTGTTACAGGCTGCTTATAAGCTATTATGGAAAGTGTCTCCAGCAGCACATCCGTAAGAACGTGCTTCTTCGGCATGTTTACGATGCTTGCCAGAATATCGTAATATTCATTCTTGGTGCAGAGCTGGTACTTATCACCAACCTCTATCAGTCTGATTCCTCTGTCCTCTGCTTCGTACTCTTCGATCATTTCCTTACAGATACGTTCGAGTTCCTTCTTGCTGTAAGGCTTTTCCTCGGTACCGAGAGCTTTACAAAGCTTGTCTTTCTCCACTGCGGAACCTGTTGCGAAAAGAACGGCTTCCACAGCAGCTTTTATATTAACAGTACTAACGTCACTCATTTCCGATATCTCCTACTCAAGCGAATCTATCATAATCTCGCCGAACATTTCTTCCTGACGGATCAGAATAGCCCCGCTTTTCATAAGCTCAAGAATAGCCATAAATGAAACTATGATATTGAGCTTTCCTCTTCTCTTTCCGAGGAGAGTTTTAAAATTGATACTCTTCAGACCTCTGATTTCTTCTCTGATCTCAACCATTCGGTCTTCGAGTCTTATCTCTTCTCTGGTAATGGTACCGAACCGGCTTCTGACCGGATCCACTCTGTCCACCTCACGTCTGAGAAGAGTCTGGAATATCTCATTCAGCTTCGCCATAGTCAGATCACCTATAAGCTCAGCCGGATCTATGTCTTCCTTAACCTCTTTAACTTCCTTAGGGATCGACTCCCCTTTGAAGTAAGCATTTGCCGCATCAAACTCCATATCTTTAAGCTCGATGGCCGCATACTTGTACATCTTGTACTCCAGGAGGCTTCTGACAAGTTCGGCTCTCGGATCTTCCTCTTCCTCCTCTTCGGTCTCTTCCTTAGGAAGAAGCATCTTGGCTTTGATGGATATAAGCGTAGCGGCCATAACAAGGAACTCGCTCATGATATTCATATCGCTTTCTTCCATCTTGTCCAGATAATCCAGGTACTGCTCCGTGATCTCAACAATAGGTATATCAAAAATATTATATTTATTCTTTTCAATAAGCTGAAGAAGTAACTCAAGGGGTCCCTCATAGCCTTCCAGCTTGATATCTACCTGCTCACTCATCTATGCACCCTACCAGTTAAGGTCTGTTACCTCAGCTTTTCTATCTCTTGTAAGAAGATCATACATGGCATCCTTTGCCGGATAATCTTCGAAAAGTACCCTGTTAACACCCTCAACTATAGGCATGCTTACATCATACTTCTTCGCAAGGGCAAGTGCCGCCTTTGCGGAATACACGCCCTCTACGATCATTTTAACTTCGTCCATGGCTTCCTGATACTTCATACCCTGTCCGATAAGAATTCCCGCTCTTCTGTTACGGCTGTGCACCGATGCACAGGTAACTATCAGATCTCCGATTCCCGAAAGGCCCGAGAATGTTCTGTTATGTCCGCCCATCTTAAGTCCGAGAGCTGACATTTCCACGATACCTCTTGTGATAAGCGCGGCCTTTGCGTTGTCACCGCAGCCCAGTCCGTCTGCGATACCCGCAGCAAGTGCGATAACGTTCTTTATGGCACCACCCAGCTCGATTCCGATCATATCAGGACTTATATAAACTCTGAAGAAGTCTGTCATGAAAGCATCCTGGATCATCTCCGCAAGAGCCTTCTCCTTGGCACCTACGACAACTGTGGTAGGCATGAGCTTACCGACTTCTTCGGCATGGCTCGGTCCCGAAAGAACCGCCACTCTGGCCTGAGGTATTTCCTGCTCGATAACTTCGGAAAGTCTGAGAAGTGTGTTCTCCTCGATACCCTTGGCAACACTTACTATAGGTGTTCCGTCTTCTATATGAGGAAATGCAAGAGCCGCCGTGCTTCTTATGAAAGGCGAAGGAACTGCCATTACCACAAGCTCCGCATCCTTAAGTGCAAGTCCCATATCTGTTGTAAAATCAACGGTCCCCGGAAGGATTACTCCCGGAAGCTTTGTTTTATGCTCGCAGCTTGTCTTAAGCATTGATACCTCCTCCGGATCAATGGACCAGACTGCAAGTTCATGATTATTGCATGTCAGAAGCTTAGTCAGGGCTATTCCCCAGCTGCCGGCTCCGAGTACGCATATTTTCATTTATTTACACCTCATTTTTCTTCAATCTTAATATCAACGGATTTCTTAAAACTGAATCTGTTCTCCGCATGGTTCATCAGACGCTTTATATTTTCCTTATGTCTGTATACCGAAAGTCCCGAGAATATAAATACTATCACGAAGCTTTCCAGCATAGTCCTGAAGGATACAGGATCCGCCTTATCGAAACACAAAAGTCCCGCAAAAGCAAATATCACATAGATGACCGCAAACTCGATCATAAGGCATATGGATCCCAGTGAAAGATATCTTGATATAGCTACAGTGGAAACAAACAGTACCAGAAGGATAAGTATCATCCATCCGCTGAGAAGTCCCACGATCATTCCCGCTATGGTTGCAACACCCTTTCCTCCCTTAAAACGCAGATAGAAAGGAAATACGTGTCCCAGTACGGCACCGAATCCCGTATACAGAACATAGATAAGAAATGTATTCGGAAAGGCATTGATGAAAATGAGTCTTGTTACAAGACACGGAACAAAAGACTTACAGAAGTCGCCGACGAAGACCACCAGTCCGGCCTTCGGTCCCAGAACTCTGAGAGCGTTGGTCATTCCCAGATTCTTGCTTCCGTAATTTCTGATGTCAACTCCTATGATCTTGCCGTAGATGACACCCGTTTCCATCAGACCGCATATATACCCGATAACGAGACATAAGATTCTATATAAGACTATCACTTTTCTTAGTTCTCTCCCTGATAATGATTTTAATCGGGGTTCCCTCAAAGAGGAAGGCTTCCCTCAGTTTATTCTCTAAATATCTTACATAAGAGAAATGCGAGAGTTCTTTATCGTTTACGAATATTACGAATGTAGGCGGCTTAACCGAAACCTGTGTAATATAGTAAAGCTTAAGTCTCTTACCCTTATCCGATGGCGGATCGGCTGTAGCCACAGCCTCGGCAAGAATCTCGTTCAGAACTCCTGTCTGAATCCTCATACATGAATACTGAATAACAGTATCTATAGTATCAAAGAGCTTCGGAAGTCTCTGGCCTGTCACTGCGGATACGAAGAGCATCTTCGCATAAGGCATGAATGCCAGCTTTGTCTGAATCTCTTTCTTCATCTTGTTCATGGTATTGGTATCTTTCTCTATAAGATCCCACTTGTTTACCACGATTATCATACCCTTGCCGCGTTCATGAGCGATTCCGGCAATCTTTGTATCCTGCTCGGTCACGCCTTCTTCGGCATCTATAACAAGAACCGCAACGTCGCATCTTTCAACAGCCGCAACTGTTCTTATGATACTGTATCTTTCGATATCATCCTTGATCTTGTTCTTACGGCGAAGACCTGCTGTATCGATAAATACATATTCATTTCCGTTTCTCTTAACTCTGGTATCGATGGCATCTCTTGTGGTTCCGGCAATATTCGAAACTATGAGTCTGTCTGTTCCCAGAAGTCTGTTTATGATGGATGACTTACCTACATTCGGCTTACCTATAACCGCTACTCTCGGTGTATCGTCCTCTTCCTCATCTGCATCGCCGGCAGCATCAAGGTGCTCCAGAACCGCATCCAGCATATCACCGAGACCGGTCATTCCGGAAGCCGATACAGGATAAGGATCTCCTATACCCAGATTGTAGAACTCATATACATAAGGCTCGAACTTCTCATAGCTGTCAACCTTATTAACGCAAAGAACAACAGGCTTACGGGATTTTCTCAGCATATCCGATACCTGCATATCAGCAGCTGTAACGCCGCTTCTTACATCGGTAACAAAGATGATAACGTCTGCTGTCTCAATTGCTATCTCAGCCTGTTCTCTCATAGAGCGCATGATGATATCATCGCTCTCTTTATCTATTCCACCCGTATCTACTATGGTGAACTTATGATTAAGCCATTCGCAGTCGGCGTAGATTCTGTCTCTCGTAACACCCGGAGTGTCCTTAACTATGGCTATGCGTTCGCCGGCCAAAGTATTAAAGAGAGTCGATTTACCTACATTAGGTCTGCCGACAATAGCTACCATTTTTTTAGCCATTCCGTTTTCCTCCAAAACATTTCCATTTTAACTTAATTAAAAAGCATTTTCAACATGATTAATCCCGCCGTCGGTTATGCCGATACAGTCGAATCTGATGCTTGTCGCCTCGGGATTATATCCTCTGTAATTCATATATTTCAGCGCTATCCGCCTTATCTGCTGCTGTTTTCTCGCGTCCACAGCCTCCAGCGGATCCCCCGCTTTATCGGTACTGCGGTACTTTACCTCCACGAAGACCAGAGCCTCACGGCAGAGTGCTATTATATCTATCTCTCCGGACCTGTCACGAAAGTTACGGTCCAGTATGGTATATCCTTTATCTCTCAGATATGCCGCAGCCACTTCTTCATATTGTGTTCCTGTACTTCGCTTGTTAGGCATCTTCTGCCCTCCCGGAAATCAGACAAAATTTTTGATGAAGCTTCTTCTGTGTGCAGGACACGGACCCATCTTCTTCAGAGCCTCTATATGCTCCGCCGAGCCGTAGCCCTTATTCTTTGCAAAGCCGTAACCCGGATACATCTCATCCAGCTTTACCATAAGCCTGTCTCTTGTAACCTTGGCTATGATACTTGCAGCCGCGATGGATATGGACTTGGTATCTCCCTTTATGATCGGATACTGCTCTATATCCAGTCCCTTTATCGGAAATGCATCCACAAGTATAAAATCCGGCTTTACCGAAAGCTTCTCGGCCGCCAGTTTCATGGCATCCGAGTCAGCCGGCGCGATACCCATTTCATCTATATCCTGCTCCGAATGCATGCCGCAGGCTACAGACACCGCCTTTTCCATGATTATATCAAACAGTTCTTCCCTCTTTTCCTCGGAAAGCTGTTTGGAATCATTTACGTACGGGATCATGAGATTATGAGGAAGCACCACCGCAGCGGTAACTATAGGACCTGCCAGAGGGCCTCTTCCCACTTCATCGATTCCCGCAATATACTGTCTGTCATAGAACTTACTCTCGAAATCTATCATGGCAGATAAACGGGCTTTCTCCTGAGTAAGCTTCTTCATCTGAGTCTCGGCACTCTTCACCAGTTTTACGACTCCCGATCTGTCATCGCCGCTGTAGCTCTGACAGAAATCATTGTAGGAATTTACCGCGAAGTCCAGTCCGCCTTCCTTATAGAGATTGAGAGCTTTTATCTCAGCCAGTTTATTCTTGATATCCGATATTGATTCCATAGTCACACCTAAACTTTTCTTATTATCAGCCAAACCGCATCATCAGGCAGGTATCACCCTCTGCTTAATGATGCGGTCTTAAATCTAATGAATCTTTCCGAATTTACTAGCAGGCGCTATTCTGAATACCGCCTTACCGATAATATTCTCTTTCTTTATATTACCGACATCCGATCTTCGGCTGTCGTTACTGTTGTTTCTGTTATCTCCCAGAACGAAATACTCGTCATGGGCAAGTGTGATCTTACTTCCGGCTACACCCGGATCGTTAATGACCTCCAGTCCGTAATCTTCCTCAAGGAGCTCTCCGTTGATGTAGATATTTCCGTCCTTGATCTGAACCGTCTCTCCCGGAAGTCCTATAACTCTCTTGATGAAGAGGATATCGCTGCCCTTCTTATAAGGGAACACGATGATATCGAATCTTTCAGGATCTCCGAATCTGTATGCCAGTTTGTCTACCCAGAGGGCATCCTCGTTCTGAAGTGTGGACTCCATAGACTGACCGCTTACCACAACCTTCTGGCCTACAAATGTAATAATAAGGAATACGATAAGAATTACGACTCCCACATAGATGATACCGTCCAGGAGTTCCTTCACCACATTGAACTGCGGATCTCTTTCGCCCTTCTTATGTCTTCTGCGTCTCTTTTTCTTTTCGGGTTCTTCTTCGCCTTCGGCCTTTTCCGAATCCTTCTTATCTTCAGCCTTTTCGGCATCCTTCTTTTCTTCGGTCTTTACTTCGTCGGCCGGTTTTGAATCATCTTCATCTTTCTTGGATTCCTCCGCAGCCGGCTCAGTCTTCTCTTCGGCTTTATCAGCCTTGTTCTTATCCTCGTAACCCTTAAGGATCTCGTCCAGAGACTGCTCGCGTCCGAAATCTTCTCCCAGCATGTCTGCCGTGAATCCCAGCTTTTCAGCCTCACGAAGCATCTTCTCACGCTTCTTGGATTCCTTCAGAGCTTTCTTTGCCGCCTTCTTCTCGGCACGGGATATCTCTTTATCCGCCCCGGAAGCGATTATATCATCATAATCTGTTTTCTCTTCATCAAATAACAAAGTCTTAACCTCTCACTCAATTAGTCTACTCTGTCAAATGTAATCCTGCCGAGTCTGCCGCTTCTCAGGTCATCCAGTATAAGCTTTGATGCTCTGAGATAATCCGGCTCTCCGCCCTTCTTCAAACATTTCCTGTCAATTGCAATTCCGTCCAGAATACTGAGGGTATCGGTTTCCGGCGTAATAGCCACATCCTCAAGTTTATACCTGTCAGCAAGAAGATTGCAATAATATTTTTGAAGATACTTTAACAGTTCAAATGCTATATCATTGATATCCAGTATATTATCGTTTATTGAGCCGATAAATGCAAGCTTATATCCTACGGTCTGGTCTTCGAATTTAGGCCAGAGTATACCCGGAGTATCCAGAAGATTAAGGTCATTTGATATCCTTATCCACTGATTTCCCTTTGTTACGCCGGGTTTGTTGCCTGTTTTGGCAGATGCCCTGCCCACAAATGAATTGATAAATGTGGACTTTCCTACATTCGGAATACCGCAGACCATGGCCTTTACCGGTCTGTTCATGATACCCTTGCGTCTGTCACGCTCGATCTTTTCTTTACAGGCTTCTCTTACCGCCGCATTTACCTTAAGAGCTTCCTTACGGTTACGGGAATCAAGAGTTACAACTTGATAGCCTTCCTTCTTGAAATACTCAAGCCACTTCTTGGTTTCCGCAGGATCCGCAAGATCGATCTTATTCAGCAGAAGAACTCTTCCCTTACCGTTACATAAAGGATTGATATCGGGATTTCTGCTTGAGATCGGAAGTCTCGCATCAAGAATCTCTATTATGCAGTCAACCAGCTTCAGCTCTTCCTGCATCTTTCTCTTTGCTCCGGTCATATGACCCGGATACCAGTTAATATCCATAATTACCTCTGCTATTCTACTTTTCCGGACTCATCGCTCGGAAGAAGTCTGTATACGATCTTACCTTTAATTTCGTTCTTCTGTATATTTCCGAAATTTATGAATCTTGAATCCTCGCTGTTGGCGGGATTATCACCCAGAACGAAATATTCATTATCTGCCAGTTTTACGGGACTGTTCAGGCGGCCTTCCAGATCCACATACTTACAAGGTATATTATCATCCACCTGCTGTCCGTTCACTACCAGTATACCTCCTACGAGGGATACCGTATCTCCCGGAAGTCCTATAACTCTCTTTATATCGTAATACTCATTTGAACCGAATCTCTTGATGGCTACTATGTCATATCTCTCCACATCACCGACTATGTAACTGAAACGGCTCATGATAAGCTCGTCTCCGTTATGAAGAGTTCCTTCCATGGAAGGTCCCGACATAAATACGGTACAGAAGAAAAATGCATAGAAAGCATAACCCAGAACCGCAGCTGCCAGAAGAAGCAGTGCATAATTGAGGGTCTTACGGAGCTTGCGGGAAGTCTTCTTCTTTTCCCCCAGCTCGCCTTTAAGAAGATATTCTATTGAATTCTTATTCTTCTTAGCCACAACATTCTCCGTTTAAAAGAAAAACCGGAGCAGATGCTCCGGTTCTTTAGTTAGCAAATTATTTAATAATTTCCTTAACCTTTGCTGCCTTACCAACTCTGTCACGCAGATAGTAGAGCTTAGCACGTCTTGCCTTACCACGTCTTACAACAGCAACCTTCTCTACAAGTGGAGAATTTACCGGCCATGTCTTCTCAACGCCTACACCGTTAGAATTCTTTCTAACTGTGAATGTCTGTCTTGCTCCGGCACCCTGGATCTTGATAACAGTTCCTTCGAATACCTGGATTCTTGACTTCTCACCTTCCTTGATGAGAGCTGATACCTTAACAGTATCACCTACGTTGAACTCAAGTGGTGTCTCTCTGAGCTGAGCATCCTCGATGCCCTTGATGATTTCTTCGTAACTCTTACTCATGTTACAAACCTCCGTCTATTAAAAAATTCGGACGTTCTTGCAATCACTTACATCAGCTTCTATATATATGCCCTAAAGGCTTCGTTCCTGACAATTGCAGCGGACCGTCTTAAGCAACTCAGATATATTAACATAACCCTTTTTCAAATGCAAGTAAAAATTTTACTGTTTCAACGAGTCAGCCAATTTCCTGCAAACCGATTCATATTCAGTTATAAAATCTTCCGCATCCTTCTTAATGAAGTCTATATCACCCTTCTTTGCGGCGAATTCGTGTTTCTTTGCTCTTTCGCTGAAACTCTGCAGTCCCATGGTAAGCATGATTCCTTTTACCGCATGGGCATCGATCTCATAATCATGATAGTTTTCCTGCTTGAGATACTCTCTCATACGCTTTACTCTCTGAGCGGATTCTTCCGTCATATCGGAAATGATCTCCTGCAGGATCTCTTCATCACCCGCGGTATGTTTCAGAGCTTCATCATAATCCAGACCTTCTATAGCAGAAAGCTTTTCACGAAGGGTCGATACATCTTCGGAAATTTCCTTGTGATCCTCCGGGAAGAATTCCGCAAATACTCCGTTATCGGATTCATCGTCTTCGGTTATCACCATGTCATCCATGCTGATCACCTTTTCAGGCGGAAGGAATTTCTCTACCGTCTTCTCGAGTGTAGTTATATCCAGTGGTTTTGTAAGATAATCGTCAAAGCCCGCATCCAGATAAATCTCCCTGCTTCCTGCCACAGCATTTGCTGTAAGCACTACAGTCTTCGTATCCTTATTCAGAGAATCAGGATCTGTCTTGATCATCTTTAATGTCTCTATTCCGTCAGGCTCAGGCATCATATGATCCAGAAGCAGTATATCGTACTTCTTTTTCTTACATAACTTCAGAGCCTCCGTTCCGTTATTGCAGAGATCCGGCTTTATACCCAGTCTCTTCAGGAACAGCTTTACGATAGTCAGATTCGACTGATTATCATCCACTGCGAGGATTGCAGCTTCCGGCGCCGTAAACTGAGCTTCTTCATTGATATATTCCGAAGTACTTCTTATTTCAAGGAAGTTGTTGTTCAGCGGCGTTTTATCAGCCACTCCCACAGGGATCTTTACTACGAACTCGGAACCCTTGCCGTATTCGCTGTAAACCTCTATGGAGCCCTTCATGGAATCCACCACGTTCTTTACTATGGCAAGTCCCAATCCGGTACCTTCTATATTAACATTCTTCTTAACATCCGCTCTCTGGAAGGCTTCGAAAAGATGTTCCTGCTCTTCCTTCTTTATTCCGCGGCCCGTATCCTTAACTCTGAACTCCAGCTCATACTTATCATCCGACAGATACTGTCCTCCGATGTAGAAATGAACATTTCCTTTGTCTGTATACTTAACCGCGTTGCTGAGGATATTTATAAGTATCTGTCTGATACGGAACTCATCACTGATCTCCACACTCGGCACATCGGATGCCACCTCATGCTCCACCATAAGGGACTTTTCCGCAGCCCTTTCCATGATAAGTGCCATAACATCATACAGAACTTCGGACATATTGAATTCCGCACTGACGATCTCCAGCTTTCCGGCTTCGATCTTCGAGAAGTCCAGTACGTCGTTTACCAGCATGAGAAGCATCTTTCCGGAACTCTGAATGCTTCTTGAATACTCCTCAACGTCTTTATCCGTATTCTCCCTGAGGATCATCTCGTTCATTCCCAGGATTGCATTTATAGGTGTTCTTATCTCATGAGACATATTGGCCAGGAACTTGGTCTTTGTCTCAGACATATCGATAGCCCGCTGTTTCTCGGCATAGCTGTTTCTGAAATCCTCTGCCTGTTCGATGACTACGAATAAAAGGAAGAATCCCAGTCCGAGAACAAGTGTCGGAACGTCATCATTCGGCGAGCCTAACATGGCATAAGCGATCTCAAATATAGCTCCGGCAAGAAATCCTCCGAATCCGATAGCCGTAAACTTATAAACCTTCGCATTTCCCTTTATCACATCAACGATCAGTATGACGATCGCGATCACGCAAAGAGAAACCAGTGTGGCATTTACGTAATTACGGGCTTCTCTGAAAGTAAAGATTCCCGTAAAATGCAGTGACGGCCAAAGCACCGAATTGATAGCAGTACACGCAAGGATCACCGACATGGACTTCTTATATCTGCCGTTCTGGATCGAATTAAGATAAAATGCAGGACCGAACGGTATCAGAAGTCCCAGGATATAATTGATGATACCGTCTATATGGTAATGTCCGAACAGCATAGGGAAAAGAAGCGAATCCGTGGCTATCCAGGATGATATGATGAAGGTACCCATGGCACCGTAGAACATATCTATCTTCTTTCTGAATCTGAATACCATTCCGACACTGACGACCATTACAACCAGCGAAAAGATCAAAATGATCATGGCAAGTACAAATGTACGTCCGAATGTCATGAAAAGATATGTAAATATCGCGCTTTGTGTTCCTACAATGGTCTCGGGTACAACCTGATCCAGCTTAAAACATACAGACTTGTCTATACGGAGCTCAGCACCGGCATCGGCTTTTCCTACAGGAACCATCATATAGAATTTCTTTACGATGCCCCCAGGAATGTTAACATCCCTGCTCTCGATGTAATCCATTCTGAGTTCGCCGTTTATATACACTTCCAGATCATCTCTGACTCTGAAGCAGAGATACATGTTGTCTTCAACATAATCCGGAACCTTCGATACTATACTGTAGTTATCAAATGCTTCGTCGCCTTCAAAAACACGTCCGGTACTAAAGGTTTCCCCGTTGTTCTTTATTACAGTCCAGTGATCGATAAAATTGTATTCTTCCTTATGTACCAGTCCGGCACTGTCCTTTATCTTATAGTAAAGGAATATATAGAGCGTGAAAAAAACAAGCAAGAAAAAAACAATCTTGACCACAAATACTATGCTGTTAAGAAGTTTATCGTAATCATTGTTTTTTGAGTTCATAAAATATCTCCTTAACACGTAGTTCTGATCAAGATTGCTCAATATAGTATTATATACGCTTCCAGCCCCGGATGACAATTAATAAATTGCACTGAGCCGTTCATTTTTTCAACAAGTTCTTTAACTATATAGAGGCCCAGTCCGGAACCGTTCTCGTCTCCCGCATTTCCGCCTCTGTAAAACTTTTCCGTCAGGAAAGGAATCTCTTCTTCTCTTATTCCCGGTCCGAAGTCCCGGAAATGTATGACTGCGCCATTATCGTCCTTACATTCAAGGGTTATCTCTATCTTAGAACGTGCATACTTCTCCGCGTTGCTTTTCAGATTCTCGAAAACCTGAAGCAGTCTCTTGGGATCCGCGGTTATTATGAGCCGCTCCCGCTTCGGAAGATTGATGGTAACTTCCGACTCATCCACAAAAAGATGCCTTACCTTGTCGTCCACAAAGCTTATTATATCCACGCTTTCCAACTTAACATCCAGCTTATCCAACTCGGATATGGAATGTATGAAAAGGTCGTTGGTAAGCCTTGTCACCTCATCGCACTTCTCCATGATGATTCTGAGGTACTTCTCCCTCTTCTCCGGAGTGCTGTCCATATTGGCTTCAAAAGCTTCCGCATAAGCCCTTATGGATGCAATAGGCGTTTTAATATCATGAGAAAGCGCCGATATTATAGTCTTATTCTTCTCTACGGCCTCCTTCTCACTCGTCCTGGTCCTGACCAGTTCCTCTCTCATATCGTCAAACGCCGAAGTAAACTCACCGAAGTAGTTGCCTCTGTGAACTTTGAGAGGTTTATCCAGATTCCCCGCCGCGATATCCGCCGAATAATCCTTTAACTCGTAGAAAGGCCTGATAACTCTGATATAGAGATACAACGACGATATGAATATCATCAGTATGGCCGTAACTGCAGTAACAATGACCACCGTAACCGCAGTACCGGTTTCGGTTTCGGACAATCTGAAGTTCTTCAGTTCCTCCGAATCACTGATTATGCCTTCGATATCCCCGGCTTCGATCTTTTTATCTATGGAATTGGAAGTAACCGCAATCTGTCTTACCTCTTCCCTGTTTCTGTCAGCCATATGTCTTATATTATAAATAAGATATACGGATGCAAGGATGATCACGACAGCCGCCACGATTGCAGGTATAAAAACCTTCTTTCCCATTACGCCTCCAGAATATACCCAACTTTAAATACTGTCTTTAAGTAAACCGGTTTGGACGGATCCTCTTCCAGTTTTTCGCGGAGCCATCTCATATGTACCGTAAGTGTGGATGCATCCACTTCACTGAAAGCTCCCCATACTTCACTTATAAGCTTGTCCTTCTGTACGGCGCTGCCCTTATTCCTGCATAGATATGCCAGAAGATCGAATTCTTTAAGGGACAGATTCACTTCCCGTCCTGCCTTTGTAACGGATCTTCCCGAAAGGTTCACCGATACATCTCCGAAGGTTATTATCTCTTCATCTTC
>CACZHN010000051.1 GCA_902780985.1 uncultured Lachnospiraceae bacterium
ACTGGAAGAAGCGGGTGCGACTTATATAGCAGAAGATACCAAGCAGGTAGGAGATATTGTTTTGCAAAGTTAAGGGGGTAAACTTATGGCAGAAAAAACAAGGGTTACTGAAGTTCAGGTTTTCCGCAATGGGGCAACGGTTACAAGATGCGGAGAGACAGAGCTTAAAGCGGGAAGAAATGTTATCTACATTGCGGGAATGACGCAGACTGCGGCATTTGACAGTTACAAGCTGAAGTTCCCGGAGAAGGTGAGAGCCAGCAATATTCAGATTGCAAGCTATGCATCCATGAATGACGGAGAGAAGAAGCCGTCGGAACTTATACAGAAGCAGATAGATGAGATAACATATCAGATCGAGACATGCGATATGATGATCGATCTGAGAAAGAAGAACAGCGATTTTTCCGGAAGATCCAATATCTCGGTGGATGAGCAGGAGAAGATTCTCTCCACACTTCCGCAGCAGATACTGGAGCTTCATAAACAGCATGACGAACTGACGGATAGGAAGTCCGAACTTACGGAAGAATATAATAAAGCACTGGAGGAAGAGAAGAAGCCGCTTATCATAGCGGAGCTTACCGCAGAAGAGGACGGAACGGTTCCTTTCATCCTTCAGTATCAGGAAACCAACAGCTGCTGGGTTCCTATGTATGAGATCCAGTATGCGGATGATCAGAGCCCGCTGGATGTAAGCATGAAGGCTCAGATAAGACAGTATTCCGGCGAAGACTGGAAGCAGGTAAAGGTTACCCTTTATACAGGTAATCCATCGGTTTCCAAGGATCTTCCGGTTATATCACCGATAGAGCTTTCCATCTATGAGCCGCCGAAAGCAAGAGCAAAGGGCAACGGCTTTATGGCTATGGGAGCTGCCATGGAAGGAGCGGTTGCAGCCGCACCTATGGCTGAGGCGATGATGGGTGCCATGATGGTGGGAGCAACCCAGGAAGTATCGGCACTTAAGATGGATACTGCGGAGGTATCCGAGGAAGAGACCATGACCGCATTTATCCTTCCGGGATTCAGGGATATCCTGACGGATACGGACGGAAATATGGCGGACCTTCAGGCATTTAAGGTTCAGGCGAAGTATCACGTTCTCAGCGTTCCGTCTGTAGATAACAGGAGCTATCTTACGGCAGAGATCACGGCCTCCGACTGGCCGCTTCCGCCTGCGGATGCATCGGTTTATATCAGGGATACATTTGCCGGTACGGTTTATGTGGATGCAAATGAAGATACGGATAAGATCACTCTTTCTCTGGGACAGGATGAGAGACTTACGGTAGTCCGTACGGAGGCACCGAAGAAGCTTCAGGATGTATTCCTTAAGAACGTAAAGAGAGCCACTTCGAAGATTAGCATAAAGCTTATAAACAATTCATCCGAACCGGTGAATACGCTTGTAATAGATCAGATTCCTGTATCCACAGATAAGGTTATCGTTGTGGAGCCTACTCAGCTTTCCGACGGAACAGTGGATGAGGAAACAGGCGAGGTTAAGTGGATACTTCTTGCCGAGCCGGGCAAGACGGTAAACTACGAGCTGGAATACAATGTATCCTGGCCTAAGGATAAGAAAATGGGTGAACACAGAAGAAGGATCACAAGAACTTCTTCATCATCGGTAAAATTCTGTCATAACTGCGGAGCAAGAGTGACAGGAAAGTTCTGCCCTGAATGCGGAGCGGTACCAAACTAAAGGAGAACAAAGTTGAACGATATAAACATCCCGGAGCTTACCACACTGTGCTATATGGAGCGTGAAGGCGCATATCTTATGATGCACAGGACGAAGAAAGAAAAGGACATCAATAAAGATAAATGGATAGGTGTGGGCGGACACTTCGAATACGGAGAGAGTCCCGACGAATGCCTGCTCCGGGAGGTTTATGAGGAAACCGGACTTACCCTTACCTCGTACAGAGCCAGAGGAATAATCACATTTATTTACGGGGAAAATGTGGTAGAATATATGCATCTTTATACAGCTGACGGCTTTACCGGTGAGATTCACGAATGCGATGAAGGCGAGCTGGTATGGATCCCGAAGGAAGAGGTGAAGGAACTTCCTATCTGGGAAGGGGATAAGATATTTTTCCGTCTGCTGTCGGAGAGAGAAGACTTTTTCTCTCTGAAGCTTGTATATGATGTGGATGGTACACTTACAGACTGGACCGTTCACTGATATATGAAACGGGGGGCAAAAAAATGCTTAGTGAAGATCTGGACAGATTAGAACGGCAGATAGCTGAGGATAAGAAGGAACTCAACATACTTATCGCTCAGATAAGAGACGGACAGTATTACGGGAATCCCGTAGACGATCCCGTCATGAAAAACCGCATCCGAAATATACAGGACAACCTGTATTATCTTGAAGCACAGCTGGATATCGCGCGAAGAGAATTCGAAAAGCCGAAGCCCGCTGCGCAGAATATTTACGCGCCGAATCCTTTTGAGCCACAACCGCAGCCGGTTCAGCAGCCGGTTCAACAGCCGGTTCAGCAGCCACAGCCTGCTAAGCCGCAGGGACCTGTCATGACCATGGATACACTGACAAATGCGGACTACATTCAGACTTATACTCCGCCTCAGGAGAAGACACCTCAGAAGGAACTCAATATATTTGCAAATCAGAACATCAATCCACAGACAGCAAACAACATACCACCGGATCTGCCTTATACAAAGCCGCAGAAAGCTTCCTCCACGGAAGAGATCTTCGGTAAGAAGGTCATGGCGATCGCCGCGTCGGGTCTTATATTTATAAGTATCATTCTCTTTGCGATAGTATTTGTTCCGGCCCTCGGAACTCCCGCAAAGATTTTTATGATGTTCGCAGTCAGCCTCGCATTTCTCATAGTGGGAATCGTTAAGCTTGAGAAAAGCGACGGCAGTGATGAACGGAACAGCTTCTACGAAGCCTTGTCGGGATGCGGAATGGGGGCGATATTCGTATCTCTTTTCGTATGCAATATTCACTTTAAAGTACTGGGAGATGTGGGTCTTTACTGCATCCTTATCCTATGGGCGGGCTGTGCCCTGTTCCTCTCGAAAAGGTATGAATCCAGGATGTACACCATCATCGGGCAGATTGGAATAACCGTATCCCTCATGTTCGGAATGGTGCTGATCCTCGAAACAAGAATGACAACCGACGTAAGCCCGAAGATTCTGGTGCTGCTTTTCTACTTCTTTATCGGCAGCTTTGCATATCTTTTCTTTGATATCAAAACCGGACGGGGATACTTCCTTGGAAATGTATTCCATGTGATCGACCTCGTATTCCTCATATGGATGATGGGAGGCATGGTCTGGGCTACAGAGGTGCGTTACTTGAATTCTTCCGTAAATACTGCGGCAATCATGCTTCTGGCTGCGGATGTGATCGTAATGATCGTGTGCAGCTTTATGGGATGGGCAAAGGAAGAAAATCTCGTACGCAAGATGTCCTGCGGAATAGCCTATACCTTATGTCTTCTGGCACTGGTCAAAATGCTTGATATGGGAATCGGAGTCTGCATGATCCTTATCTCGGTTTCGCTTCTGGCCGTTCTCGAGTGGAGGATCGGTGACAGAAAGGAAAAGGCAGATCAGTTTCCGTATTGGTTATGGGTGATCATTCTGGGATGGTGTCTCTGCGACGGACTTGAGGTGATTCCGGGAATTCAAATGATCGGCATCGGAATTGCCGCGGCGGCATTTATCGCTTACGGATTTATAAGGGATAAAGATGTATACAGAGTGATGGGATATGTGGCCTACGCAGCTTATGTATGCATGCATTTCGGAAAGGACTACATCATTGATACAGCTGTTGCGCTTTTGATATTGGCGGCAGCGTTTTACATCATGTATTCAAAGAAAAATTACAGCTTGTCGAAAAAGATCGTACTGTATCTCCTGCTTCTTTTTACGATAGTAATGAAACACTATCAGATATACACTTATTCGGATTTCGGCAGGTCGCTGAATTACGGTAAAGGCGAAGTAACCTTCGCGCTCTTTGTGCCCCTTGCTCTGATGAATGCACTGGCATCTTTAAAGCCGTTCAGACGCAACTGGGTTACGAAAGAAGAGGACTTTTTCTTCGCCGATCTGGTGATGGTCATAAACGCGTTGCTTTTATACTGCGGAATGGCACTTCTTTATACATTCGAATCGAGAGCATTATGGATCATCACGGTGGCTATCCTGATAGGACTCTGCTGCCTGAATCTTAAAAATGTAAAGATTATCATGAATGATTATGCTTATGCATATGCGGGTGTGAAGTTTACGATACTCCTGTATGTTATTCTGGGATCCGCTTCGGCGGCACCTTCGCTGATAAGCGTGGCATGCTTCGTACTTGCCATTATATGCATAGCGCTGGGCTTCTATATGAAGAACAGCAATCTCAGAATGTACGGGCTGATCTTATCCATGATATGCGTTGTGAAACTTGTAATGTTTGATATAGCTTATAACAATACGCTCGGACATGCCGTAAGCTTCTTCATAAGCGGTATTCTCTGCTTCGTTATAAGCGCGATCTATAACTATGTTGGTAAGAGGATGAAAGACTGATGGAACAGTATACGTTATTTGCTAAAGTGTATGACAGGATGATGGATAACATCCCTTACGAGGAATGGGAGCAGTATCTGCTTCAGCTCCTGTATCGTCACAGGATCAAGCCTTGTTCGAGTATAGCGGAACTGGGCTGCGGAACGGGAAGTATGTCGCTGCTTCTGCAGGCGGACGGTTTTGAAGTAACGGGAATAGATATATCGGGAGATATGCTTAAGGTTGCAGAGGAGAAGAGCCCGTCGGATATAGTGTGTGCCGACACGGGACTTACGCCTATAACCTATATCTGTGCGGATATGAGAGACTTCACTCTTTCGGAAAAGCAGGATGCGGTAATAAGCATCTGTGACAGCATGAATTATCTCCTGACGGAAGAAGACCTGTATAAGACCATGTTGGCGGCACGGAATGCTCTGAAGAAGCATGGTATATTCATATTCGACCTTAAGACCGAGTACTTCTATTCGGAGGTTCTGGGCAGCAGGACATTTTACGAGAGAAGAAGAGACTATACGTCCAAATGGGAAAATGCATATAACGCCGAAGAGCGTATCCATGAATATAAGCTGAGATTCAGATACAGGGACGGACATAAGGTGAGGGACCATTCGGAACTTCACAGGCAGCATCCTTTTACGGCCGAAGAGATAAAAAGAGCGGCACTCGCAGCGGGTTTCGCCGGCGGTGCCGCATATGATGCATTTACCCTTGATAAACCAAGGAAACACAGTGAAAGAATTTATATAGTCTTATTCAACAGACTTAAGTGATTCGGCCATGTTGATGTGTTCCAGTTTTCTTCTCATTACCAGATTTACCATGAAGGTGAAGAGGAAGGTGAGAACTATGGAATACACATAGCTCATAGGTCGTATCTCCTGTTTAAAGTAAACCATATCCACGACGATCTGCGCCATTACGAAACGGTGCAGAAGAATGCCCAGGACGAGACCTACAAGCATTCCGAAGAACGTCAGGACTATATTTTCTCGAAATACATATTGGGCGGTTTCGCCGGGATAGAAGCCAAGAACCTTGATGGTGGCTATCTCGCGGATACGCTCAGTTATATTTATGTTGGTCAGATTATAAAGTACCACGAAGGCCAGTCCGGCGGCACTTATTATAACAATAAGTACGATGTAGTCCAGGCTGGACATCATTTTCGTAAGTCTGGTTTTGAAGTCATCGTATACGGTAACATATACCACGTTATCCGAATCAGACAGACGGCTCTGAACTTTATGAATGTCGGTGCCTTCCGGATAGTTGATGTAAGCACCGTTGATATCCGTGTCCAGATCATCAGGAGATAAGATGACGTAGTTGTAAACATGATTTACGAAAATTCCCGTGACTGTTGCATGAATCTCATTCATATCCTCATCGCGGAGAGTGATGCTGTCACCCTTGGCGATATTATATCTTGCAGCCAGGCTTATGCTTATCAGTGCTTCTCCCGATGCCGGTAATGAAAGCTTATTGCCCTCTTTATCCGCAAGCCTGAAGAACCGGCTTATATCTTCGGTATACTTTCCGCCTGCCGTGTAAGCTGCAGGATCCGTATCGGAAGAAAGTCCGGGAGCTATAAGATTTACGCCCTTTACGCTGTCCTTATACAGCAGATCCCATGCTGCGGAGCGGATTATCATATATTCCGAGGAATCTTCGTTCAGCATATCTATTACGTCCTGCGGAGCCATATCCCCTGTACTGTTCTTAAAGGTGAGCTCCACATCCGTAGTCTGGATCTCGTCATACTGTGCTTCGGCGAATCCCGCAACGGAATCCTTCATACCGTAACCGGTGATAAGAAGAGCAGTACATCCGCTGATTCCCACGATCATCATGAAGAAACGTCTCTTGTAACGGAATATATTTCTTATGGATACCTTATGAAGGAACTTCATGCGGTTCCAGATGAAAGGTATATTCTCCAGAAAAACTCGCTTGCCCGGCTTCGGAGCTTTTGGACGCATAAGGCTTGCCGCCGATTCGCCCAGCTCGTAACGGCAGGATACGAGAGTGGTTCCCACCGAACATGCAATGGATACCACCAGAGATATAGCGGCCAGTACCCAGTTGAAGCTGTAGATCAGAGGAATATTTATATACATCATCTGATATGCTATCCATATGAAATGAGGGAACAGGAATATACATACGGTGTATCCCGATACGCATCCCAGAAGTGCGGCGGTTCCCGAATAAACGGTGAACTTCTTTATGATATCGCCGTTGCTGTATCCCAGAGCTTTAAGCGTTCCTATCTGTCCGCGCTGTTCCTCCACCATACGTGTCATGGTGGTCATACATACCAGAGCGGCTACCAGAATGAAGAATATAGGGAATATCCTTGCAACCTGTCCTACGATCGCGGAGTCGCTCTCGAAGCATGAATAGGATATATTGGTATTTCTTTCCAGAAGAAATGTTTCGGGTTTTTCCAGATCGTTAAGTTCGGCTTCCGCGTCATCGATCTCTTTTTCCGCATCGGCTATCTTTTCGTTGAATTCCTTAACGCCGTCCTCGTATTCCTTGAGACCGTCTTCATATTCCTTGAGGCCGTCTTCGTATTCCTGTTTTCCTTCTTCCAGTTCCTTAACGCCGTCATTATATTCTCTGAGTCCTTTGTTATATTCGGCCTTACCGGAATTCCACTTGGCAAGTCCCGAGTTATACTGAGCCAGACCGTTATCGTACCGGTCTTTTCCCGAATTCCACTGAGCCAGACCGTCGTCGTACTGGGCCTTTCCTGCTTCCCACTTGGCAAGTCCCGCATCGTACTGAGCTTTTCCTGCTTCCCATTCTGCCTCGGCTGCTTTCAGCTGGACATCTGCTTCCTGCCACTGAGCCAGGCCTTCTTCATACTGAGCCTGTCCCGCTTCATACTGAGCCAGCCCCGCATTGTATTGAGCCAGCCCCTCATCCCACTGGGCCAGTGCTGCTTCGTATTGAGCAAATCCTGTATTATATTCGGTTCTTGCGGCTGCCAGTGCTTCCCGGCCGGCTGCCAGTTCTGCTTTCTTTGCGGCCAGAGTCTCTTCGTCAAGCAGACCCATGGTTTCCGCTGCCTGAAGTTCCTGCTCTGCCTGTTCCAGCGCATTTTCCTGTGCGGTAAGCTGTGCATACGCATTCTGCAGTGCGGTACCGTTCTGATCAAGCGCTGTCTTTCCGGCATCCAGTTCGGCTTTTGAATTTTCAAGAGTTGTCTTGGTGGAAGAGAGGATTGCTGCATTTTTATCCAGTTCGGCTTTTCCTGCGGCCAGCTCCGCTTTTCCGTTGTCCAGCTCGGTCTTTCCGTTATCCAGTTCCGTCTTTGCCGCATCCAGCTGGGTTTTCGATTCGACAAGCTGTGAGAAAGAAGAGTCGAGAACCGCTTTTGAACTGTCCAGCTGTTCTTTGGATGAATCCAGAGTATTCTTTGCGGAATCCAGCTGGGACTTGGAACTGTCCAGTGTGCGCTTTGCACTGCTGAGTTTAGATGAAGCATCCGCCAGTTCTTGCTCGCCTTCTTCGATCTCTACAGCGGCATCGTCCAGTTCGGCCTTGCCGTCCTCAAGTTCTTTTTTGGCATCGCTTAATTCTTTTTCCGCATCCGCTTTTTCTTCCGCAAGAGTTTCTCTTGCATCCGCTATCTCTTCTTCGGCTTCGGAGTATATACGGTCGAAGCGGTCTACGGCGGCGTCATCGGTTATAGTTTCCCATGACGGCCTAAGCTCATCCATCTCATCATAATATTCATCCGAATAAAGATAAGAACTCTCCGAAAGCTTTACGTATATTTCGGTATATATTTCTTCGTCGAATCCTCCTTTTGTAAGGTAGATAAATCCGTTAACTATACCGTTTCCGAGAGAGGAGTTGCCTCGCTCGAAGTTGATGTAGAGAACGGAATCGGCGAATCCCACTACCGTATATTCATCGTATTTGAAATGCTCTCTGTTTTCTTTGGGATTTGAGTCGGAGAGTCGCATTGTGTCCCCGATCTTGAATCCGCTGCGGTTGCTGTTATCTATGAGAACTTCGTTGTCCGCTGAAGGAAGGCGTCCTTCACGGAGCATGAGTCCGTTTACATTTTCCGTAAGGGAATAGGCTTTAAATACCAGGTCCTTGCCCTCATTGTCGAGGCACAGGATATCATATTGAAATGCGCCCTCGGCGTACTTCACGTCTCCGCGGGAACGGACTTTTTCCACGTCTTTATCTTCCCATCCGAGAGTGGATACCAGTTTGTAATCGTAAAGGGATTTCTCGTTATAGAGATTATCGATGGTGTTGATCATGACAGGAGTCGTGACTTTGACGCCGGAAAAGAAGCCGACTCCCAGTGCTATGATCGCAAAGATCGCAAAGAAACGACCGAAAGATCCCTTGATATCGCGGAATATCGTTTTATTCAGAGATTTTTTACGGGTTCTGTTTTTCATGTTAATTACCACTCTATATCTGCTATATCTACGCGGTTCGGATTCAGGTATTCCTTTTCGATCCTTCCGCTTTTAACCGTGATTATTCTGTCTGCCATTGCCGTAAGGGCAGAGTTATGGGTTATGACTATGACTGTGGTTCCGGTTCTGCGGCATGTGTCCTGAAGTATCTGAAGGACCTGCTTACCGGTGTTGTAGTCAAGAGCTCCCGTAGGTTCGTCGCAGAGAAGAAGCTTCGGGTTCTTGGCAAGCGCACGGGCTATGGCAACACGCTGCTGCTCACCGCCGGATAGCTGTGAAGGAAAGTTCTTCATACGTTCCGCCAGACCGACTTCTGTGAGAACATCAGCAGGTGGGAGAGGATCCTTGCAGATCTGTACTGCCAGCTCTACATTTTCCAGTGCGGTAAGATTCTGCACCAGATTATAGAACTGGAACACGAATCCCACGTCGTACCTGCGATAGGTTGTAAGCTGCTTTTTGTTATATGCGGAAATGTCATCCCCGTCTATCAGAACACGGCCGGATGTAAGAGTATCCATTCCGCCCAGAATATTCAGGATAGTGGTCTTGCCCGCACCGGAAGCACCTACGATAACGCAGAACTCACCCTTCTCGATGGAAAAGCTTGCGCCGGAAAGAGCGGGGATTTCAACCTCGCCGCTTTTATATATCTTTTTTACATTTTGAAATTCAACATATGCCATAGAAATCACTCCTCGTGTGTTAATGATACCTCACATTTAATTTTACCGAAT
The DNA here is from genome assembly GCA_902780985.1 of uncultured Lachnospiraceae bacterium. The sequence goes on from CACZHN010000051.1 coordinate 9,770, forward strand.
ATATAGGAACTTCGCAAGAGTTAACATAAAGTAAAATCGAATACGACAAGTCAAGGTAATCCCTTCGAGATCACACAATATAATGGTGACTCGAAGGGATTCCTTGCCTTGTCTCACGATATAGTCATATGTTGAACTATATGCGAAGTTCTATATACACTGTGCGAAGCTATATGCGAAGTGCTATTGAAGCAACTATAATCTATGAGCTGTCATGATACAGACGTATTGACGGAAAGCCCCCGAGTCACCATTTAATTGTGTGATCTCGGGGGCTTTCTGTCGGTACGTCGTACCATTTTAGTCTATATATAGTTGCTTATGCATTTTCACACTTAGCGAGCAGTTCTTCCCAACGGCGGTCAACCTCTGCCTGGAACTCTGCGATAAGCTCTTCATTTCCCTTCTTGAAGAGGTGCTTGAAGCGTCCCTGTGGCTTAAGGAAATCTTCAAGCGGAAGCTTGTTCTTCGGCTTATAGCTGAGAATCCACTTTCCGTCGATTACCTCGAAAAGAGGCCAGTAGCATGTATCTACTGCAAGCTTGCAGATCTTAACCATATCAGCTGCATCAAAGCGCCATCCTCTTGGACATGGAGCCATGATGTTAAGGAATGCAGGTCCCGGTGTGTAGATAGCCTTTTCGGACTTCTCATACAGATCCTTCATACCGAGAAGGAATGTTGACTGACCAACATAAGGAATGTTGTGTGCTGCCATGATAGCTGCAAGATCCTTACGTGACTGCATCTTACCGTTTGACTGGCTTCCTACAGGTGTTGTAGTTGTATCTGCGAATCTAGGTGTTGCTGATGATCTCTGGATACCTGTGTTCATGTATGCACCGTTATCGTAGCATACGTAAACCATATCGTGACCACGCTCCATAGCACCTGAAAGTGACTGGAAACCGATATCATATGTACCACCGTCACCACCGAATGTGATGAACTTGTAGTCTACATCCTCATCGATTCTGCCGCGCTTCTTAAGTGCATTGTATGCAGTCTCAACTCCCGAAAGAGTAGCGCCTGCACAAGCGAAAGCGTTATGTATGTAGCTGTCTTCGTATGCTGTGTAAGGATACATGAAAGTTGAAACTTCAAGACATCCCGTTGCATTTCCGATAACAGCCTTATCGTCTTCTTTAAGAGCTCTGAGGACTGTTCTTGCTGCGATGGCAGCACCGCATCCTGCACAGAGTCTGTGTCCCGGAGTAAGACGCTCCGGCTTATTCATTACTTCTTTAAGATTATATGCCATTTCGTCCGAACCTCCTTACTTTCTGAGACCTAAGTACTGGAACTGTGCCGGTGTCTTAGCACCTGAAGCAAGATCAGCAAGGTCGCTATAAATTGTCTCTGCTTCTTCAACTGTGTAGTCACGTCCGCCGAGACCATAGTAGTAGTTAAGTACAGGAACGTTAAGACCTGCATCGTACATAGCAGCCTTAAGTTCGGAACCTACAGGACCGTTCATTGTTGAGTAGTTCTCAGCTCTGTCCATAACCGCAACAGCCTTGCAGTTCTTAAGAGCTTCGGCAAGTTCTTCACCGGGGAATGGACGAAGAACACGGATCTTGATCATACCTGCCTTAATTCCCTTAGCACGAAGATCATCTACTGCATCCTTTGTTGTACCTGCAGCAGAACCCATGATAACGATAGCGTACTCGGCATCTTCCATCTTGTACTCTTCGAAGAGACCGTACTTACGTCCGGAAATCTTTTCGAACTCTGCACATACATCGAGGATAACCTTCTTTGCACGTCTCATAGCTTCAACCTGGTTGAACTTTGTTTCCATATAGAAAGGAGAATTTGCATAAGGACCTACAGCGTAAGGCATATCCTTGTTGAGAAGGAAGTTGTCCGGCTTATAAGTACCTACGAAATCTCTTACTGTTGAAGTATCGATTGTCTCAATGTTCATAACAGCGTGGCTTGTGATGAAACCGTCGTAGCAGACCATCATAGGAAGCATTACGTCAGGATGCTCTGTTACTCTGTATGACATGATGAAGTTATCATAAGCTTCCTGGTTTGTCTCAGCGAAAACCTGCATCCAGCCTGAATCTCTTGCACCCATTGCATCACTGTGATCGCAGTTGATGTTAAGAGGTCCTGTAAGAGCACGGTTTACAAGACAAAGAACTATAGGAAGTCTGAATGATGAAGCTACATAAAGCTCTTCCCACATAAATGCGAGACCTGCTGATGAAGTAGCTGTAAGAGCTCTTGCACCTGCTGCGGAAGCACCGATTGTTGCACTCATTGAGCTGTGCTCTGACTCAACAGGAATAAACTCTGTATCTATATCTCCGTTTGAAATATATGTTGATACGATCTGAGGAAGCTCTGTTGATGGTGTGATAGGAAATGCAGGCATTACGTCAGGGTTAACCTGCTTTATAGCCAGTGCAACTGCCTCGTTACCTGACATTCTGTCTCTCTTTGATGACATATTACAGACCCTCCTTCATTGTTATTGCACCGAAGTTGCAGGCACCTACACAGATACCGCATCCCTTGCAGTGATCAAGATCGAAGTCAAGACGCTTTCCGTCCTCTACAGGAATTGAACTGTCCGGACACATAGGTGCACACATAAGGCACTGATTGCACTTATCCCAGTCAATAACAGGAGTTGATGTACGCCATTCACCTGTCTTGAAGTTTCTGGCACCGCCACCGCCGGCAACAGCGTTACCCGGTGTCATGCTTGTATAAGGTGCAGTTTCGGTAACTGCGAATATATCTGTCTTTACATTATTAGCCATATTATTTTACCTCCTGAAAAGCGCGCTCAAGAGCAGCCATGTTACCGTCGATAACTTCAGGCTTCTTAGCGAATTTGTGCTGGTATGAGGTACGCATCTGCTCAAGGAAATCCTGCTGTGACATGATTCCCGTTACCTTTACAACAGCTGCGAGCATAGGTGAGTTAGGGAAATACTTTCCAAGTGTTTCCATGGAAATGGTACGAGCATCAATTGTATAAACCTTTCCCTCATATCCTTTAAGAAGAGGAATGATATCTTCCTTGTTCTTATCGGTATTGATAATGATACCGCCTTCAGGAGACAGACCCTTAGTCACGTCTACTGTATGAAGCAGAGTTTCATCAACTACTACTACATATTCAGGATT
>CACZHN010000052.1 GCA_902780985.1 uncultured Lachnospiraceae bacterium
TCATGCATCCCGAAAACAGCGAATGCATGGTCGTAACATTTGAGGTATCGAATCCCGAAAGATCTATACTAGTCAGATATCGGCATTCCGAAAACATCATTGTCATATCCTTGAGATTTTTCGTATCCCAGCCGGACACATCGATCTTTTCCAGATATTGGCAGTAATAGAACATATCGCTCATATCCACCACGTTCGAGGTTTTCATTCCCGATACATCAAGACTCTTCAGCATAATATCGCCGGTAAACATTCCGCTCATATCAGACACATTTGACGTGTTAAGCCCGGTCATATTCACTGATTCCAGCATCCTGCACTTTGAAAACATTTTGCTCATGTTTTTAACCCGTGACGCATCGGCCTTGGAAAGGTCCACGGTATCAAGGGCTGCCCAGTAATAGGTTCTCTTCATCCTATCTTTATCTTCCGACAAGCCTGCGAAAAGCTCGTGACAGTCCTCCGGCAGCACTGCGCCCTTCTCTGCCACAACGCTGTATACCTTCTGGTTTTCCGCAAATGCCAGGATATCCTCCCTGCTTACTCTTCCCTTCAATGTGAGAACTCCGGAACCTTCATCCAGATATGCATTTCCCTTTTTCAGATAAAAAATGCATCCAAGAACAATAGCCGCGGCAGCCACGCCTATGGCCGCAATCCTGATTTTCTTTCCCGTGAGTTTTATACCTGAAAGCTTAAATCCTTTTGCTGCAGCTGCTTTGCAAAGCCTTATATATACCAGCACCAGTAAACCTTCGATAAGAAGAAGCAGTACTATTCTCACCAGTACGTAAGGATGACCGGAAGTGCTGTCGAAATCAGGATCATTTAATGCATTTTCCAGTTCCCTGAACATCAGGTCTCTGGTTAAGAAGTCATCCGTCCTTACAAATATATCGAAGCCGTAGCCCGTCTCTTCATTTCTGAACTGATACAGGGTATCCTTACCGCTGCCGTCCGGATTATAATCTATTACAGTTACTGCCTGAAGCGGCGTAACATCGGAATTGTCACCCCTGTAAACATGCCTATTATCATTGGAATCGGTATCCCAATTTCCCTTTTCATCTTTCTTTATGATAGAAATATTGGAATCCTTAACCCTGTACTTATAACAGATATCCAGCCACGCCGTCTTTAAGCGGTAAAGCTCCGGATCCAGTTCCGGAGCCGCTCCCGCTTCAATTCTCTTCTGATCAAGCAGGATCATACAATCGCTGAGATGCGGAGATTCCAGAAGTTCCTTCACCGTTCCGTCCGAATACTCAACCACGGATCTATGGTATATGCCGTCACTGGTACTTCCCTCTTTTATTTTTACCTGCTTTTCGAAACGCTCCGAATCCAGATATTTCTTATTTACCGTTCTTAGGAACTCATCCTTCGTAATAGGATAAATCTCCGGCTGAGTCTCCTCCCTGTGATCCGTAAATGATATGAAATAGTTCCCGTTTTCGCGGTAGATCTTATATTCATCATTCCTCGGAGAAAGACCTCCCGTTTCAAATGCAGATAGCGACTTAATGCGGGTACCTTCACCGTGTCTTCTGCAGATAAGGTACACTCCCGCAACAGTCGCTATTGTTAAAATCATTATTAAGATAAATCTGCTTTTAGCCTTCATAAAACCGTCCCCCGGTTCCATTTTACGGCAGATACTTACCTGCCGCAAGATAAAGTTCATACCAGTCGTGATGAGAAAGATTTACCTTCACGGCGTCACACGCATCCTTGATATGTTCCGGATTCATGGAACCGATTATAGCCTGCATCTTGGCAGGATGTCTGAGTATCCATGCTATCGCAACGGCAGCCTTGGATACGCCTTCTCTCTCGCCCAGTTCTCCGAGAGTCTTGTTCAGTTCAGGGAAATCGGGATTATCGATAAATGAGCCGCCGAACATACCGAACTGCAGAGGCGACCACGCCTGAATGGTTATATCCTTAAGTCTGCAATAGTCCAATGCATTTCCGTCCCTGTTGATTGAGAATTCGGTGGACTTATTATTCATGTAAAGCGCCTGATCTATAAGCTGTGACTGCTCAAGAGACAGTTGCACCTGATTGATCACAAGGTCCTGCTTCACGTACTTCTTCAGAAGCTCGATCTGCATCGGAACCAGATTGCTCACGCCGAACCATCTGACCTTTCCCGCATTTTCCAATATATCAAAGGCCTCAGCCACTTCTTCCGGATCAAACAATACGTCCGGACGATGAAGGAGCAGTGTGTCCAGATAATCGATCTGAAGTCTCTCAAGGATTCCGTCCACGCTGGAAAGGATGTTCTCCTTGGTCCAGTCAAACTCGTTTCTGTCAAAGCAGAGACCGCATTTACTCTGGATGAATATATCTTCTCTCTTCAGTCCCGTAAGCGGAAATGCTTCGCTGAACCTGGTCTCGGCATCGCCGTTACCGTAGCAGGTTGCGTGATCGAAAAAATTCACTCCGCAGTCATAAGCCGTGCGGATAACCTTGGCAGCATCTTCCTTGGAAAGTGCCGGCATTCTCATGCATCCCTGAATTATGGCGGACACGTTCTGCGGTCCGTTCACGATATTTATAGTCTTCATAGTAAAAAACACCTCCTGTAAATAACCTATACATGAATTTTCACACATTTAGGTTATAAACAAAAGGTGATTTTTACCTTGTTTTGCCCGTTTTTTGCATTACGGTGCATAACCGTACTTAACTTCTCCGTAGGAAATGACATTGCCCGTAGTTCCGTCTGCGGCCGTATTCAGCTTGGTAAGCTTTGCATTTATATCCTCTCCGGTCTTGTCCAAAAGGAAATATCCCGTATCTACCTTGCTCTTTAAAGCCACTACGTACACCGAGTATTTATGCAGGTCCTCAGGATAAGGTCCCACATAACCTGTCTCGAGGCTTGTATATTCGCCCTCGTCGAAATGAGTCTTATCCTCTGTGGTCACAAACCAGTGGAGCCAGTTATTTGCTGTATTATCAATCATCATTACAACGTACTCCTGAGCGCCGTCCACAGCATCCCATGTAAGTTCGGGAGACATGTTGCCTTTTCTTGATCCCAGTTCGTTCTTCCACATATCGCCGTCGTGACTTTCGGACGTCACGGCAAATGTAGCCAGCTCCTCTTTATATACGGTTCCCTCAGGAACTTCCTCTCCGGTTGCCGTGTCGTAATCCTTCCGGCTTGCAGGCATGGCGTTCGCCGGAATATTCATGGTGAATGTGCCCGCATCGGTAGTCATGACCATATTTATATCACCCGCATCGGTAACGGATCCTTCAAGAACCTTGAAGCTTATCTCAGTACTTCCCTCTCCCGTAACCCAGTTCATCTTACCGTTAAGAGTTGTAGTATAGAAACGCTCCGTATCGGTGTTGCTTGCATTTCCTAAGTTAAATGCGAGAAGCCCCACTCTCTTATTGAACTTGAAGTACAGCTCGCCCTCACCCTCGGAAATCTCGTCTCCGAAAAGACTCTTTGCATCCGCTGCAGTAAGGGTGCTCTTCCAGATGCTTCCCGGAATTGCCTCTGTATCAACCGCGCATTTTGTAAGAGTCTGCTCAACAACTTCCCACTTCTCGGAATCCTTGTTAAGCCCGAACACCACGTCCTTCGATACGGTCTGCGGAAGAATTCCCGACGGATCTGCCGTAGCATATTCGACGCTTACGGTATCCTTAGCTATATACTGAGAGTCCCCATCTGTTGTTTCCACGCTATGACTTGTTACGGTAAATGCTTCGAAGCTGTCCCCAGCCATGGCTGACTTTGCATCCTCATCGGATACTCCCGCCGAAAAGTCTATCTCCGGCTTTGCTTCGCTAACCGCTTCCGTTGATTCCTGTTCCGAACCCGCAGCTTCCGTAACCTGTGCCGCACCGGTCTCCGTTGCCGGCTTCTCAGCACATCCCGCTACCGCCATGGATAAAACCAGAAATGCAGATATTGCTGTAATCCGTGATAATCCTCTTTTTCTCATATCTTCAACCTCCTAAAGGATAAACGCTTGTTTTCATTTATCACTTTACAGGATTATGTGTGATTTAAAGAGTAATATCTGCACGGATTATAGTAATATCTGCACAACATTTACTTATATCTGTATTTTTTCGGAGTCTTACCCGTATACTTTTTAAATACCTTGGCAAAATAATTAGCATCCGGATAGCCCACACGGACAGCCACTTCGCCGATCGGAATCTCCGTCTTGGTAAGAAGTATCTTGGCCAGATCCATTCTGAGATTCAGAAGATAATTAAGACAGGTCATGGATGCATTCTTCTCAAAGAGATCGTTCAGTTTATTTCTGTTTATGTGAAATTCACTTGTCAGTGTATCCAGCGTAATATCGTCTCTTATATTTTCATTCAGATACTTTGTGATCTGTTGAAACTCGTTACGCTCTTCGTCCTCCGGACTGCTGCTCTCAGTCTCTCTCGGCATATATAGAGAATAAACAATATAGAACAGAAGCTCCATAAGATAAGACCTGCTTCTGCAAGGCCAGAATCCGTCCAGCTGTCCCTTCAGCTCGCATTCCGCGGAAGTAAAAAGATTTTTCACCTTTTCCAAATCATTTAACGGCAGTAGTAAGACCCTGTCTCTTACATTTTCAAATCTTCTGAATGAACTTATCAGAATAAAATCCTGAAATATATTCTGTCCCGGGAGATTATCGAATTCTCCGGAATCTATACGTTCAAAGGTGAACTCGTCTCTTATGACAGTAGGATTGAAGAATAGAATATTCATCTTGGCCTTCTGCATGATCTTGACCTCCACCTGATCCTTCTGGGTCAGAAGAATAAGTGCAGGCGCCTTGATATCTCCTTCCTCATCACCGCATTTCCCATGTAATATTCCGCTTTCAAGGATTATGATCTTATAATTATCCGGATCGTTTATATACTCCGGGATCGTTTCGGTCCTCTCAGGATATATGTCCACTATCCTGTCCCAGTCGTCCCAGAAACACTCTGTACAAAGCCTCATAGCGTTTCCCCCTAACCAAATTTCGGTCACCCTTAATTTACCATTTTCTACGGGGTTGAATCAAGGTTTATTAAGATTTAATGAAATGCCATAAATCCCCTTTTTATATCCGTAAACAGAATATACACTTGAAACCGAAAGGAAGGAACAACATGAAGAACAGAACAATTAAGACTATTACGAAATTGCTTGCAGCCGGTATGATGCTTACCGGATGCGGAAATAATACAAATGTCGGAAATACGCAGCCTGCTACCGGCACTGTTACTGTATATGATGTGGATGAAGCTGCTCCCGATAAGCTTCCGCCTGAGGCATACGGCGATCTGGATATATCGGCCTTAAAGCTCTTTAATGAATCCCTTCAGGCCGCTCCCAACGAAAACGTACTTATATCTCCCTTCTCTGTGGATGTGGCCTTCGGTATGCTGGAAAACGGTGCCAGCGACACCACCCTTATGGAAATAGAAAAGGTATTCGGCGATCTGCAGGTCAGTGACATGAATATCGCCATGAACAGTCTCATAAACAGAATGAAAAACGATACGAACGTCAGCTGGAATATTGCAAACTCCATATGGCTTAACAAAACCGGAGCCGTAGACGGCGAAGGTAACTCCCTTGATGGCGGCTTCACTCTTTACGATGAATTCTGCGATATACTCAACCACAATTATTCAGCTGAATATTACATCACTCCCTTTGATGAAAATGCAGCCCATCTCATGAACAGCTGGGTAAACACTAACACCAACGGAATGATCGACAAGATTGTGGACGGTACTCCTCAGGGAGTCGCTCACATAATGAATGCTCTCGCATTTGAAGGAAAATGGGAAACGGAATTTACAAATGTCCGGGCAAGTGATTTTACCAACTTTGACGGAACCACTTCAGAGGTTGAAATGCTCTACGGCTCAGCAGATTCCTATTTTGAGATCGGCGACGGCCAGGGCTTTACGGTTCCTTATCAGGGCGGAGATTACAGTTTCGTCGGTATCCTTCCTCCGGAAGAAATGAGCCTTGCGGAATTCTCCGATTCACTGGTTAAAGAAAACATTTCCATCGGCGACTGTATCAACAACGCCAAGTCCGGAGAAGTATCCGTAAACTTCCCTGAATTCAAAACAGAATACAGCACCGACCTTGTTCAGAAACTTCATAATCTCGGAATGACCGAAGCCTTCTCGCCTGACGCGGATTTCAGCAGATTAAGCGACGCTGAGCTTTATGTGGATTCGATTATCCATAAAACCTACATCGAAGTAACAAGAGAAGGCACAAAAGCCGCAGCCGTTACTGATATAACCACGAAGAACGCAGCCGGCCCGTCTCTGCGCATCTCTCTGGACAGACCTTATATGTACGCCATCATAGATAACGCATCGGGACTTCCGATCTTTATCGGAGCACAGAACATGAATTAAGATTGAAACCGGGGACGGGGGTTGATTAATCACCCCCGTCCCCGGTTCCAAATTTTACGAGTTAACGCTTGATGCTGTTGTAGCCGCAACTATACATGCCATGATAGCTACCTGCTCGGCAACTGCCATTACTATTGAACTGTTTACAACAGATGTAGTTGATTCGATAGTACCCTTCTGATATGCATCACCGACCAGCATAGCTGCGAACATGATTCTCTGCTTGCTGTTTATGCTCCAGCTGCCGAATCCCTTGTTCTCCTTGAGATACTCGGCAACTTCTATGGTTTCATCCACAAGGGTATCTTTATCTACGTCAAGGTCAATGAGTGCGCCCAGGGATGAGAACTCATTATAGCTTGTTCCGTACTTCACACCCTTGTCCAGAAATGCATTGTAGATTGCCAGAACCTTATCGGTCTTCTCTCTCATGTTTCCGTCTGTAAGTGTAAGAACTTCCGCAAGTCCCTGGATCTCATTTGCTCCGACCTTAAGCTTAACTTCCTTCTTAAGATACTTATAGCAGTCTTCCATTTCCTCGATTATAGTATCGACGGCCTTATCGGTCATAGCAAGAAGTACTGCGAAAATGATGTCCTCCGATCCTGTAAGTATCGGATGTTCCTTATTCATTCTCTTAAAGATTGTCTTATACTCGTCAATGATTGCTTCTGTTTCGGCTATTCTTCCCGCATCAACTATGCTGATAGCTGCCTGTACGAAGTATCCGTTATCGGAAGCGATCTTACTCTTCTTAATTTTGTCGTACACTTCCGCAACATCCGCAAAATACTGTTCCGGATTCTCCGAAAGTGCCATCTTGCATACAAGGATCGGCTCTACGGTTGCTCTCAGTGCTGAAAATGCACCGGCGCCCTTAGTTACGATCTTCTTGCATTCTTTAAGCTTTTCGATATCAGCCTCTCGCTCTGCCCCTGTAAAAATGAGCGAAGCTGCGATATTCATGATCGAATTCGAAAACTTAAACCTCTTTTCGATGCTCACCCTGTTACTGATCAATAAGTCTACTTTGTTCTTAACAATTTCCTTCATCTTCTTCTCCTTCTGTAAAATAATTATGCCTTAATTGAAATTAATTAAGCTCAGTTTACCTTCACCCACCATTAGTCTTCCCGGAATATTAAGGAACTCTCTTACTGTCTCGCCGCTGTCCGCAAATGTAAGGCTTGTTCCCAGATTTACTCCCGGTTTTATGCTGTTTCCGTAAATCAGAAGCGGCACATATTCTCTTGTATGATCCGTTCCCTTAAATGTAGGATCACAACCGTGATCCGCAGTGATAATTATTATATCATCAGACTCCTTATCTTTGAAGTGTCCGAGCTTCTCCATCAGTTCTCCCAGACGGATATCGAAGTTCTCAAGTCCCTTGGCATATCCGTCCACGTCACGTCTGTGTCCCCAGGTGGAATCGAATTCAACCAGATTTGTAAAGATAAGTCCTTCTTCAACTAAATCAAGAGCCTCGATAGTCTTATCCATACCGTCTTCGTTATCCTTTGTATGAACTGCTTCGGTTATGCCTACTCCCGCAAATATATCCTCTATCTTACCGACTCCGTATACGGTCTGCCCCGCATCATTTATCATGGTAAGAAGATTCGGTTCATCCGGATTTCTTGAGAAATCACGGCGGTTTGCGGTTCTTACGTATTTATCCTCTTCCCATACATACGGACGGGCAATGACTCTCGCCACATTGTGCTTTCCGGTAAGGATCTCGCGGGCTGTCCTGCACATTTCATATAATTTTTCAGGAGGATAAATGCTTTCATCACAGGCAATCTGAAATACACTGTCGGCCGAAGTATAAACTATCGGCTTTCCGGTGGCTTTCATCTCATCTCCGAGCTCATTTATAATCTGAGTTCCCGAAGCGACTCCGTTATAGAGAACTCCCGGAACACCGGTCTTCTCTACAAACTCGTCTATTATATCCTGAGGAAATCCGTCCGGATATGTAGGAAATCTCTCCGGCGTATGGATGCCCACCATTTCCCAATGACCGATGGTGGTATCCTTTCCTGCGGATAACTCCTGCATTCTTCCGAAGGCTCCCTTAGGATTATCTACGGGCTCAACGCCCTTCATTCCGTCTATATTCCCGTAACCAATGCTCCTCATGTTCGGGATCTTCAGGTCCGGATATTTTTCCATGATATGTCCTATGGTATTGCATCCTTCATCGCCGAAGTCCGCTGCGTCAGGCGCTTCTCCCATACCTACGCTGTCCAGGACTATCCAAATAACTCTTTTCATGCTCCCCGCTCCTTTAAATTCGTAAAGCCTAAGATACCATTTCCTTGAAATACTCTCTTATCGCATCACTCAGCTGATCCATATGCTTGTTGAAGCAATGATCGTCTCCCGGAACCGTAACAAGCTTAGCGTTCTTGTAAAGCTCAGCCGCCTTAACTCCGTATGAATAAGGAACTGCCTCATCCTCATCGCCGTGAATGATGAGCACAGGGCCGTCATATCTGTTGATCTCGTCCTCAACGTGAATTGTCTGTGCTACACGGATATAGTCACCCGACAAAGGTCCCGCATAAGAAGGAACCGTCTCAGGAATATTCATCGGATCAAAGGACTCACTCAGAATCTTTCCTTCTCTTGTAATCTCCGGGATCATCCATGCCGGTGAAACCGGAATGATTGACTTAAATACATCTCTGAACATTCCGCCCACAAGCATAGTAAGAAGTCCGCCCTGAGAATGTCCGCAGAGGTAAATATCTGTTACATAATCCAGTGTTTTAACGTAATTTACAACGGAGATTGCATTTGTAACCCACTTATAAAGCGTGTGATCTCTGAATGTTCCGCCGCTCTTTCCGTGACCGTACAATTCCGCACGGAGCACCGCAACTCCCGTATCGTTGATAGCCTTCTGAATGGCTATGATATGCGCTTCCTCCATATGTCCCGTAAAGCCGTGGAAAAGGATGCAAAGAGGTCCCTTCTCAAAGCCTTCCGGGCGATCCAGCTTAGCATGAAGCTGTATTCCGTCACTGTCTATAAAAAACTCATCAGTCATAAAATCCGTCTCCTTAAGTACTGTATTTTCAGCCTTCAGGCCTACCCGAACAGTATATCATAAAGAGACGGATTATTCATCGGATTGTTAAATTTTTAGGTCTCACTCATCGCTTGCCCTCCTCGATGCATTCGTAAATGCGCTTCACAATCTCGGCTTTCTCATAGCCCTTGCCGATAAATACAAGCTGGTTGCATCTGTCACCGTATACTTCGTCCCAGTCATCCTTCAGATCCGGAAAGTCAGCCAGCACCGGTGCAAGCTCTTCATCAGGCCAGGCTGATACCCATTCGGAAAGTTCGGTTACGGATGCATTTCTACCTGCCTGCTCAAAGAGCTGAACATGATCCCAGTCGTCCGAGAACCATATGTAACCCTTCGAACGGATAAGGGCTTCCGGATATGTATCCACCAGCTTGTTAAATGCGTCCCTGTTGAAAGGTTTTCTCTCTTCAAATACAAATGACGAAATGCCGTACTCATCCACGCAGGCCTTCTCGTCATCATGCTCACAGTTGTTAAGGGCTTTCTGAACCGCGCTGTAAGCTTCAACTTCCTCGAAGTCGAAATCTTCTCTGTCCAGGAGAATGTCCAGATCCACATCGCCGTTTACGCAGGTGATCATCTCTGCTTCCTGCTGGATGTTTCTCAGCCCCGACTTAACTTCTTCAAGCTGCTCAGCTGTAAGAAGATCGGTCTTATTCAGTATCATGAGGTTGCAGAACTCAATCTGATCCATGATAAGGTTTATGACATCTCCGTCTTCTGTATCCTCATCCGATACAAGGTCATGGAGGAATTCCCTGTAGATTCTGTCCACATCAACCACAGATACCACGGACTTAAGATATACTCTCGTATCCTCAGTCATCTCTTCATAGTTGAGGAAGGCGCCTGCGATAGACGAAGGCTCGCTTATACCCGATGCCTCGACAAATATAGCCTCTATGGATGTATCGGCAGAAAGCCTCTCTATCTCAGCCATGAACTCATCTCTCAGAGTGCAGCATATACATCCGTTCTGCATTTCAACCATTTCTACCTGCGCCACCTGATTTCCTGTCTTATTCAGGATTGACGCATCTATGTTGATACTGCCCATATCATTTACTATAAGCGCTATCTTTCTCTTCTCCTGCTTCAGAATATTCTGCATCAGAGTAGTTTTTCCGGAGCCCAGATATCCGGTAATTATAACTATAGGTACTTCTTTCTTTGACATCACAATCTCCTTCTGTATATAAATTCAAGTTGGTTTTGTTGTTTTGCAACACCGTTGCAATTTGAGATTATAGTCTGTGATGCCATGGTTTGTCAATAATTTTTGCAACAATGTTGCATATTCGAATTTGGGGACGGAGGTTGATTAGTCAACCTCCGTCCCCAAGTCTCACTTCTCTTTACAATCGTTGCAAACTCCGATAATGACGGTTTTTCCGTAGTCTATATCTATTCCGTATTCCGAACGCATCTTTTCTGCTGCCTCTTCCAGTACGTCGTTTTCCATATGGAATATCTTGCCGCATTCGGAACACTGTGCATGTGTATGTTCATGGCATGATCCGTGCTCTTCCGAATACTGGTAGCAGGTTGCGTTCACGTCTGTTTCTTTGTATTTGATGAGATGCCCCTCTTTGCAGAGGCGTTCCAGATTACGGTATACCGTGGATCTGTCAAGTTCCTCTCCGTCTTCGTTTATCGCATTCAGTATGTCTCTTGCCGTAAAACGTGTATCGGCATTCTTCTTCAGATATTCGATTATCAAGTTTCTTGGCTTTGTCTTGTATTCACCCTTCATCCGAGCACCCCTTATACTCATTACTTTGTCTTTCGTCCTGTCACCGCTTCAAAGTTATATCTTACTATACCCAGATCAACTTTTGCAAACGGTCTTTTCTGAGCAGTAATGATAACATCTTCTCCGTCAAGTGTCACATAAAACTTCTGCTGATTAAGCGCCGTCGGAGCCATCATAGCCGCAACCATTCCGTTTTTAAACCATATCGGCATCTCTTCTTCAGGAACATTACACAGCTTGCTAACAGGCTTAGACTTATGCTTTACGCCTTCATTTTCACCGTATCCAAGTGCGATTATGCAGACGATCTTTTCACCCTTTTCTTTGTCGGCCTTGCATTTCCCTTTGCCGTAAGAACCGCCTACCCAGCAGGTATTAAGTCCCATATCCTGAGCAACAAGCACCAGCTGCTGTCCGTAGTAACCGGCCATTTCTTCCAGCTTCTCCATCTTCTTGTTGCCGACGATGGCTATATAGTTCACTGCATTTTCGAACTTTCCGTAATGCGCGAGAAATGTATCGAAACATTCCGGATCATCATAAATCACCTGAATATTCAGCCCGCTCTCTTCGCTGCATTTCCTTGCAAGGTTATCCAATCTCTCCCTCAGCTTATCCTCGATCGGAATATCCTTGAACTGCCTCACGCTGTGTCGACTCTTTATTAGCTCCTTAATATCCATAAATAAACCCTCCGCTTATAAACCCATTCCTATAGTTTCTTAAACTTCTTCCAACATCTGCGCCGGATTATCGGCTGCCTTTACATTTCCAAAGGCTTTAATAATCTTGCCCTTTTCATCAATAAGGTAGGTTGTCCTTACCACCCCCATGGTAACCTTACCGTAATTCTTCTTTTCCTTCCATACGTCATAGGCCTCAATAACAGTTCTTTCCGTATCCGAGAGCAGTGTGAACGGAAGGCCGAACTTTTCCTCAAACTTCTTATGAGAAGCCACCGAATCCTTGCTGACGCCCAGAATCACCGCGCCCTTTTCCTTAAACTGAGGCATCAGTTCTCCGAAACTGCAGGCCTGTTTGGTGCATCCCGGCGTATTGTCCTTCGGATAAAAATACAGAACAACTTTCTTTCCCTTATAATCACTGAGACTATGCATCTCACCATTCTGATCCGGAAGTGTAAAATCCGGAGCTTTAGTTCCGATTTCTAACATATCAGGTCCTCCTTTCACCCATTCAACATCTATAATACCACGTTAACGGCATTTTATTAACAGATTGTTTACAAATAATTAAATTTTTGCTCATCACTTCAAATGTATTCTATCGTATTATACTTATAGACCAACGGATGGACGAAATAAATCCACTCTCTCAAGGTTAATAGATTAAATAGTGTGAGAAAAAGCACCCGAAAGGGTGCTTTTTTCTCGCCTTTTTTACGTAAAGGGGCCGATCACAGCCCCAGAATCTTTCTCATCAGTTCGGTTTGAACATTATCCGGATCCGCATTGAATATATCTATATAATCATCATCGCTGCTTCTGTCTATAAATG
>CACZHN010000053.1 GCA_902780985.1 uncultured Lachnospiraceae bacterium
TCCCTTGAAGTTCTCTATGAGGATACCGATGAATCTCTCGAATGATCCGAAGATAGCTCTGTGGATCATAACAGGTCTCTTAAGTGAGCCGTCCTGTGAAACATATTTAAGGTCGAAGTTAAGCGGAAGCTGGAAGTCAAGCTGGATTGTACCCATCTGCCACTCACGGCCGATGCAGTCCTTCATCTTAAGGTCGATCTTAGGACCGTAGAAAGCTCCGTCTCCTTCGTTGATCTCGTAATTTCCTTCGCCGTACTTCTTATCAAGGATTCTCTTCAGTGATGCTTCTGCTGCATCCCAGAGCTCAGGAGCTCCCATGAAGTCATCCGGTCTTGTTGAAAGCTCGGCTGCATATGTAAGTCCGAATGTCTCATAGATATACTTAGCGATATCCATGATATCTCCGATCTCGTCCTCGATCATATCCTCTGTAAGGAATGTATGATCATCGTCCTGATGGAACATCTGTACACGGAAAAGTCCGTTAAGCTCACCTGACTTCTCGCGTCTATGAATAACCTGAGTCTCGCTGTATCTGAGCGGAAGCTCCTTATAGCTGTGAAGTCCGTTCTTATATACATTGATGGCATTCGGGCAGTTCATAGGCTTGATAGCGTACTGAACGTCTGTATCGATAACCTCTTCGTCTGTCTCAGGGTTAACAGATGCATTTGTTACAAGGAACATATTTTCCTTATAGTGTCCCCAGTGACCTGATGTCTCCCAAAGATTCTTGTGGTTGATAACAGGAGACAGGATTTCCTGATAACCGTGTTTCTCATGAAGATCTCTCCAGAAATTCAGGATAGCGTTATACATCTTGAATCCACGTGGAAGCCAGTATGGCATACCAGGTGCAGACTCATCGAACATGAAGAGTTCCTGCTCAGGTCCGATCTTCTTATGATCACGCTCCATAGCTTCCTTAACGAAAGCAAGGTGATCCTTCAGCTCTTCCTTTGAAGGGAAAGCATACATATAGACTCTCTGAAGCTGATCGTTGTGCTCGTCACCTCTCCAGTAAGAACCGGATACCGACTTAACCTTGAATGCAGCATTCATAAGTTCCTGTGAATTGGAAATGTGCGGTCCGCGGCAAAGGTCCACGAAGTCATCTCCTGTATAATAAACTGTGATCTTCTCACCGTCAGGAAGATCGTTGATAAGCTCTTCCTTATACTTCTGTCCTGCGAATATCTCAAGAGCTTCCTCCTTGGATACTTCCTTAACAGTCCAGTCCTCACGGCGCTTTAAGATCTCGCGCATCTTATCTTCAATTGCCTTATAGTCATCGTTTGTGATTGTTCTCGGAAGCATAAAGTCATAATAGAAACCGTCAGCGATCTGAGGTCCTATAGCAATCTGAACATTTTCCTTTCCGAAAATCTCCATTACGGCCTTTGCCATAACGTGAGCAAGTGAGTGTCTGTATACACTCAGATAGTAATCTCTGTACTCTTCCTTTTCCATGAATATTCCACCTCCTGAAAAAATAAATCCCTTGCACCGGTTACCCGGTACAAGGGACGTGATACACGCGGTTCCACCCTAATTGCCGTTTTTTCAAACGACCTCTCATTTGCGATTGTAACGTAATCAACGTATTCATTTCACCCTTACGGGCTACTGAGAATCCCTCCGAGTTAGTCTTCAAACGATCCGTGACCGAGATGCTCTCAGCCGGCGGCATCTCTCTCTGTTGTCCGAATTTTCGTTCTACTCTTCTCATCACAGGTTTTTTGGTTTATATCTCGTGATTATACAACCGTGCTCCCATAAAGTAAAGCACTTTAACGATTCTTAATAAAATCTTCCGTTACGCCTAAGAATAGATCTTCTTTCTCTGCTGGCCTGCGGTCATCTTTACGATGGTTTTTCTCGGCACAAGCCTTGTAGCAAATACAGCGGCCTTCATTCTGAATGTAGGAACTATGATCTCCTTACGCTTAAACATTTGATTCACAGCGTAAGCCGCACAGTACTTAGGGCTTATGCCCTTCAGTGCAAACTGTACGTTTGCCACATCGTTGAACTCCGTATTAACAGGTCCCGGGCAAAGCGCTCCCACATAAACATTACTTCCTTCTTCACGAAGTTCCTCGGCAACCGCCGAAGTAAGACTTGTGACATAAGCCTTTGTGGCATAGTATGTCGCCATAAAAGGTCCCGCAGGAAAAAGCCCCGCAGAAGAAGCCACATTCAGAAGATATCCGCCTTCCTTTTCACGGAAGTATCTTACCATAAGCTTTGTCAGGATATGAACGGCCTTTACATTTACATCGATCATCTGAACGTCCTTATCCGAATCCGTCTCGGCAAAGCTGCCTGCATCGCCGAAGCCCGCATTATTGATGAAGACTTCCACATCCAGACCGCTGATCTTCTCGTATAATCTCTCACAGCCTTCTCTGCTCGAAAGATCTTCTTCGATTATGACCGATTGTGTTCCGTATCTCTTGGAAAGATACTTGTCCAGCTTTTCCAGGCGATCCCTTCTTCTTGCCACAAGAGCCATATCATAGCCCTGTCTTGCCAGAAGCTTTGCGATCTCCGTACCGATTCCCGAGCTTGCCCCGGTAACCACCGCATAAATGTGTGCCATGTTCCCCCCTGACTATGACGCTTTATTCCTCTGTCTCTGCATCAAGATACTTAGCTGAAAGCTCTGAAATAGTGCCATCATCAATCATCTTCTGGATACTTGTATTGATCTGGTTAAGAAGCTCTGTATTTCCCTTCTTAACCGCGATAGCATACTGCTCTTCGCCGAATGCTTCGTTATCTGTAACGATCTTAAGACCTGCATTGTCCTTAACATACTTATCAGCTGTAGCAGAATCGATAACTACTACATCACACTTGCCGTTAACAAGTTCCATTACGGCATCAGAACCCTTCTTGAAGGCTTCGTACTTATATCCCATCTCGTTAACAACTGTCTCACCTGTATAACCCTGGATTACTACGATCTTCTTGTCTGCGATATCAGCAGCCTTAGCGATATCGGAGTCTTCCTTTACGATCATAACCTGAGTAGCTGTATAGTAAGGTGTTGAGAAATCAACTGCTTCCTTACGCTCATCTGTAACTGTCATACCTGCGATAACCGCATCAACCTGACCGTTCTGAAGAGCGATGAGGAGTGAATCAAACTCCATGTTGTTGATTGTTGCATCCTTACCTATATCAGTACCGATCTGCTTTGCGATAGCGATATCGATTCCGTCATACTGATCGATCGTTCCGCTTCCCGCAACGAACTCAAACGGAGGGAACTCCGCATTTGTTCCGAACACGATCTGTCCGCCTGCTGTCTCGGCACCACCTGTTGCCGCACCACCTGCGCTTGTGGTATCCTGCTTCTCTCCTCCACATGCTGTGATACCTACAGTCATAAGCACGGCTGTAAGACCGATTGCGATTTTCTTAATTAACTTCTTCATAACCAATCCTCCCTAAAAATATATTTATAACACTTTACTTAGAAAGCTTCGTGTTCTTTCATTCTGCGGGTTATCGAAGATAGCCTCCGGAGTACCCTGCTCAAGGATTATTCCTTCATCCATGAAAAGGATCCTGCTTCCCACTTCTCTTGCGAATCCCATCTCGTGAGTAACGACTACCATGGTCATACCGCTCTTTGCAAGGCTCTTCATAACCTCGAGAACTTCACCTACCATCTCCGGGTCAAGCGCGGATGTAGGCTCGTCGAAAAGCATGATCTCAGGCTCCATGGCAAGAGATCTGGCAATAGCTATTCTCTGCTGCTGTCCGCCCGAAAGCTGCTTCGGGAACGAATCCGCCTTATCTTCAAGTCCCACTATCTTAAGAAGATCCATGGCTTTCTTGTCTGCCTCTTCCTGAGTCATTCTCTTAAGCTTTACGGGAGCCAGTGTGATATTCTTCTTTACCGTAAGATGCGGGAACAGGTTGAAATGCTGGAACACCATTCCCATCTTCTGTCTGATCTGATTTACATTTACCTTATGATCTGTGATCTGATCCTGATCTATCCATACCTCACCGCTTTCAGGCTTCTCAAGCAGGTTAAGGCATCTGAGAAATGTACTCTTTCCGGATCCGGAAGGTCCGATAACAACCACAACCTCTCCGTCCTGGATCTCTTCATCTATTCCTTTAAGAACTTCTCTTCCGTTGAAACTTTTATGCAGATCTTTAACGCGTATCATATAAAACCTCCGATATTTCCGGTTATCTGTTGTCTGCCTTACGAAGTCTCTTCTCTACCTTTCCGAGAAGGACTGTAAGTATCTTTATGATTACAAAATATATAACGGCTGTTGCAAGGAGCGGTAAGATAGGCTTATATGTAGCACTCTTTATGAAATCTCCCGCTTTCTGGATATCCATCAGACCTACATATCCTACAATAGCTGTTTCCTTTATAAGAGTTATGAACTCGTTACAAAGTGCAGGGAATATGTTCTTTGTTGCCTGAGGTATGATGATATTTACCATAGTCTGGGAACGGCTGAGTCCGAGTGATCTTCCGGCTTCCGTCTGTCCCTTATCTATGGAAAGAATACCCGCACGTATGATCTCCGATACATACGCACCGGAATTAATGGCAAATGCTATGGCTGCGATGATCCACTTTGCCCAGTGCACCGATCCGAACACAACAAAGTAAATGATCATAAGCTGTGTAACGGAAGGCGTACCTCTTATGATATCGGTATATACCTTTCCGAATAATTTAAGTCCCTTATTCTTTGAAAGATTACAGAGTGCGATAAAAAATCCTATGATAAGTCCCATAGCCGCAGCAAGAAGCGCTACCTTAACGGTAACTCCGATTCCTTCCACGAGGAGCATATATCTGTTATCTTTTATAAAGCTGTTTTCAAATTCCGTCGCAAGATTACTAAACCAGTTAACGAGCCAGTCCATAACTATCCCTTCCTTGCATATATTCAAAGTTTATTCTATCAATATACATAAACCTCGTTTAAACTTCAATATAATTGCATAAAAAATTATCAAAGTCAAGAATGTGCTATTCACATTTTATGTATATTTTATTATAATGAAAACGGTGTTTTTCAAAACGCCGGAAGTCTTTTTAACAACCGCGTAAAAGCGGAAATATTCACTCAAGAGGAGGACCTATATCCATGTTAGAAAAGTGTTTCAAACTCAAGGAGCACGGGACGGACGCCAAGACTGAGATCATAGCCGGAATCACAACATTCCTTGCCATGGCTTACATTCTGGCAGTTAACCCGAACATCCTCGGATCCGTAATGAATGCAAACGGTGTTTTCCTTGCTACGGCTATTTCGTCGGCAATCGCAACATTTGTTATGGCATTCCTTGCAAACTATCCTATCGCGCTCAGTGCCGGCATGGGACTCAATGCATATTTTGCATTTACCGTATGTCTCGGTGAACTGGCCGATGTAGAAAACCCATTCACTATCGCGCTTACCGCAGTACTTGTTGAAGGTATCGTATTCATACTTCTTTCGATCTTCAAGTTCAGAGAAGCAATCATCAACGGTATCCCTCAGAACCTCAAGTACGGTATAACAACCGGTATAGGTCTGTTTATAGCACTCATCGGTCTTGTAGGTGCCAAGATCGTTGTTGCCGATCCTTCTACAACAGTAGCACTCGGAAATTTCGGTTCTCCTGATGTTGTACTTGCACTTGTAGGATTTCTCATTATCGTAGCTCTCAGCCACTATAAGGTTAAGGGTTCGGTACTTATAGGAATCATCTTAACCTGGGTACTCGGAATGATTGCTCAGTGTACAGGATGGTACCATGTTGATCCTGAAGCAGGCGTTTACAGCCTCTTCCCAAGTTTCTCAAGCGGATTTAACTTCAGCGGTCTCGGCGAGACAGCATTCAAGTTCAACTTTGCATGGGTTGGATCACATGCTATTCAGTTTATCGCAATCGTATTCAGTTTCCTTTTCGTAGATCTCTTCGATACTGTCGGAACAGTTGTAGGCGTTGCCGACAAGGCAGGACTTCTTGATAAGGACGGAAAGCTTCCTCGCGCAGGCAAGGTATTCATGGCAGACGCTATCGGTACAACCGTTGGTGCATGTCTCGGTACTTCAACAGTAACAAGTTTCGTTGAGTCAAGTGCCGGTGTTGCCGAAGGCGGAAAGACAGGACTTACAGCATTTACAACAGGAGTTCTCTTCCTGATCTCAATAGTGCTCAGCCCTATCTTCCTTGCAATCCCAAGCTTCGCTACAGCTCCTGCTCTTATCTATGTAGGTATGCTGATGTTCTCAAGCGCAATCAAGATCAAGTTTGAGGGAGACGTTGCAGATATTGCAAGTGCTTATATGGCAATCCTCATGATGCCTCTTACATACTCAATCGCAAACGGTATCATGTTCGGTATCATGAGCTGGGTAATCCTTAAGGTATTCACAAAGAAGGCTAAGGACGTTACTCCTGTTATGTGGGTAATCTTCATCCTCTTTGCACTCAGAATTGCAGCTCTTGTAACAAACTTCCAGTAAACTCTGGGAATCTTAAATACAAAAAATAAATCGTCATCGTGATGATTCACGATGACGATTTTTATTTGCTCTGAATTATAATCCCATGATTGCTTTTCTGAGAAGCGCCAGTATAAGAAGATGTACCGGATAGAATGCATAGAAAAGATATTTAACTTTCTTTCCTCTCTCTCCGTTATAAAGCGGGAAGATTGCAAAGTCTATCATTGAGAAAAGCTCCAGTGGGTTTATCAGGAAGAACATAAATACCAGTCCTCCCACTGCGATACCTTTGCTCTTTCTGAAAATATACATAAACAGAACTACAAGCACTCCCATGAACGCGTAATCCGTCATACACAGTGTTGCCACCAGCGATGTACCTATCACCACCAAAATGACCGCCAGCTTTTCCTTCGGTCCCGCCTTCATGAAACTTCCCTTTGTCAGATACTCGATAGCCATAATGGTTATAAGTCCCAGTGCCAAAGTGAAGAAAACATTCTGTCCGCTCCAGTCCATAACTTTTCTGGAATTTGCCATATCGAAAGGTATTTCCGAGATAATACCGAATACCAGGAGATTTCTCAGATATTTCAGTTTACTCCTTGTATGGAAATATCCTTCCACCAGCAGGTAGCAGAACAACGGAAATGCAAGTCTTCCGAAAGCTCTCATGGCAAAGTCCGTATTGGACAGCCACTCCGGAGCCTCCTGAACGTTCGGATGTCTTACCACATATCCTTCGTCTATAAATACCATCGCTATATGATCCACCAGCATGGATATGATGGCGATCATCTTTATCCCGAAGCTTGTTAAACCGCTTTTCTTCTTTTTAGGCGGTTCTTTCTTCTGAAACTTCTTCCATATCTCTTCACCGCCTGATCCGTTATCTCCGGAACCTGCGGATGAATCCTCTTTCTTTAATTCCAATCCCTTTTTCTCGGAATCGCTTCCTTCCGCTTCTTCTGCTTCCGCCTCCGCAGCTTCCGCGATCTTCTTTTCTTCCTCGAGAAGCTCGTTATGCATTCTCTGCTGTTTTCTCTTGCCCTTCATCACTCACCTGCTACTCTTCATCGGAATAGTCACCTGATATATATTCCTGTAAGTAATTCTTGTTTGCTTCCATATCAGGTACAAGAACGGCCATACCGTTTATATTGTCGTTATAATAAGCTCCCTCTACAGGAAGTCTGTAGCTCTGCATGTCTCCGCCGAAGACAATGCCCAATCCCATTTTCATGATTTCGCCCTTGCTGAGATCTGTTGTTATACAAGGTGCCACACCGTTGGCAATCTTGATACCGGCGAGAATATTTCCGTGCTTAACCTTACTGATAACAGCCTTGATAAGCTTACGCTGTCTCTCTGTTCTTTCCCAGTCGGAGTTACCTACATGTCTCATTCTTGCATAGCACATAGCCTGAGTAGGTGTAAGTGAATTCATACCTTCATGAAGATCCCATACCTCATCGGATTCATCCGTGTTGGAACCGATGGCAGGGTTTTCGTTCATGTACTCGGCTTCTTCGGCTGTAAGTTCCATATCTACATTTCCTACGGAGATAAGCGCATCCAGGAATGTTCCCAGATCCACAAGCATATTTCCGTCTATGGTCACACCGAAGTCTTCCTCTATAGTCTTATCCAGAAGGTTTACGCTTCCTTCGATACCGTCGCTTGCTCCGAAAGCATAAGCGGCATTGATCCTGTTTCCGCCGTATCCCGGAATATCAACATACATATCTCTCATGAATGATGTAAGTACGACCGTATGATTGGACTTATTGATGGTGCAGAGGATCATTGTATCGGATCTCTGACCGCTCTCTCCCTCTCTCGCATCCTGTCCGATAAAGAGGATGTTGTACTGGGAGCCCTTCATGGAAGTATCTCTGTCCGCAACTACCGTATCTATATGATCGAACTTCGAAAGGATCGCATTGATAAAGAATCCGAGAATAACTATCAGTATAAGCAGTAATACGAATATGAATCTCATGAATCTTCCGAAACCGCTCTTACGCTTCTTTTTCTTCTTCGGCTTACGCTCTTCGTAATCCTCTTCTCTTCTTCTTGATTCCTGCTGACGGCGCTTTCCGCTTTCCTCCGGACGTCTCTTTCCGCCGGAAGCCTGCTGCTTCTTTGCACGCTCAGCTGCCCTGTATGCAGCTACGTCAAAATCCGCTCCGTCGTCATCGTCATCATCATCATTATAAGAATTGTAATTATTTCTACCCATATTATCGTTTAAGTTCCTCTGTGGATTTTGTGGCGGCCTCTGAGAAGGTCTCTGCTGAGGCTGTGCAGATCTTTGCTGTTGCTGCACAGGTCTTTGTTCCTGTGGTGCTCTCTGCGCAGGTCTCTGTGCCGGCTGCTGCTGAACAGGCTGCTGTACATACTGTCCCTGATTAGGCATAGGATTTTGGATATACTGTCCCTGGTTCGGCATAGGATTCTGAATATACTGTCCCTGTGGAGGAACCTGCACCGACTGTCTCGGCTGCTGTACCGATGCAAATGCGGAATCCATTTCCGGATCATACTCCTGACCGTAGGCTCCGCTCTGCTGCTTGATCCTTTCCAGTTCTCTGATATGTCTCAGTTCTTCTTCCTGCAGCATCTGCAGTTCTCTTTTCTTTCGCTCAGTCTCCGCCTGGATCATCCTGAGTCTTTCTTCTTCGTCCTGATAACTCATACTATCCCCTTGATAATAGAATTTTTTCTTTAGTAATATACCATCAATAAAGGCTTTATACAAATTAAGGCTTTATTAAGCATCCGTAACTTCCAGATTAACCCTGAAGGATATAAGTCTTTCCGTATGCTGTCCGTCAAACTTAACTATATACGCATTCCTATCCGTATCCACTCCGATGATCTCACCTTCACCGAATATGGCATGCTTCACTCTGGAGCCTACCGGCAGTCTTGTAACCTCATCCTGTCCCTTCATGACACGGTCCGAGATGCCAATATATTCCTTGGTCTCCTTTATGAGATCTTCTCGAGGTTTCTCAACATATTCAATAAGTCCCTCGGCCG
The DNA here is from genome assembly GCA_902780985.1 of uncultured Lachnospiraceae bacterium. The sequence goes on from CACZHN010000053.1 coordinate 9,531, forward strand.
GTTCCAGAACGAATCTGGACGGATATCTCGGAGAGCCGTCGAAGTTGCGTCCCTCCGCGCAGGAAAGGTACAGCTTCTTCATAGCTCTGGTATAAGCTACGAATGCAACTCGTCTTTCTTCTTCCATAGCTTCTCTGGTACGGGACTTCTTTGAAGGGAATATGCCTTCGTTCATTCCCACAAGGAAAATGTATGGGAACTCAAGTCCCTTGGCAGCGTGAACCGTCATCAGTTTCACTCTGTCCTTTGTATCCTCTAAATCGGTATTGGTATAAAGAGCCACATGTCTCAGATAGTCCACCAGCATAGCCTCTTCGCCGCAGGTGGTCTCGTACTCGTATACGGACTGCTTCAGTTCGGCCAGGTTATCCAGCCTCATCTGAGCACCCTCTGTTCTGAGTGCCTCTTCGTAACCGCTTTTATTCATTATATCGGCAAGAAGCTCGGATATCGGACGCTGCTCCATTCCCTCGGAAAGCTCCTTCATCATATTCAGGAATTCTCTTGCTTCCGTACCGTTGAATATCTTCTCATCTATAGTCTCTTCCAGTGCCTGATACAGAGTTATGCCCTTAAGCTCGGCATACTCTTCGAGAAATGTCATCCTGCGCTGTCCCATATTTCTCTTAGGACTGTTGATGACACGCCTGAAGGACATATCGTCTCTCAGCGCCAGACATCTGAGATATGAAAGTGCCGTTTTTATCTCGGTTCTTTCATAGAACTGGACTCCGCTGTAAATAGTATACGGAATCTTCTCTTTCATAAGAGACTGCTCCACACTCCTCGTAAGGAAATGAGCTCTGTACATTATGGTTATATCTTTATAATCCACTCCCGATGCATGGAGTCCTTCTATCTCGGCAGCAATCCATTCTGCTTCCTTCTCCGGATTCTCGGCAAACTTTGCCGTAACTTTCTCCCCGTCCGGAAGTATAGGGATAAGATTCTTCTCGATCCTGTCCTGATTATGGGCGATAAGTGAGTTGGCAACATCCAGTATCTGCGGAGTACTTCTGTAGTTCTCCATCATCATGATGGTCTGAGTGGTCTGATACTCACTGTTAAAGTCCATCAGGAACTTTGTGCTGGCTCCGCGCCAGGTATATATGGTCTGATCCGGATCTCCCACGATAAAGAGATTATGATGATAACCGCAAAGTACCTGCATCAGTGTATACTGCGGACGGTCGATATCCTGGAACTCGTCTATCATGATATATTCCAGTCTCTTCTGCCACTTCAGCTTGCTCTCTTCGTTCTTCGAGAAGATATAAAGAACAAAACTGATAAGATCGTCGTAATCCAGTCCGAAGCACTTCTTCTGCTGATACAGATAACCATAGAAGATTATATCCTTCACGGTCTCGGCTTCATCGTACCTCTTCTTCAGAAGCTCCAGATCCATCTCGATCATGTAGATGTAATAATCCGGCATCTCCACCAGCTTTATCATCTCTATCATGTCACGGGCATCACTGTAGGTCATATCCCTCAGTGTCAGTCCTCTCTCTGCATAAACGATACTCAGCATATCGTCTATATCCGAGGCATCCAGTACCAGAAAAGACTTCGGATACTGAACCACATGGGACTCTTCCTGCAGTACATTTACACAGAATCCGTGAAATGTATTGATGTATCCCGTATCGTTATCTCCCGTGAGATTATGGATCCTGCGGCGCATTTCGTTGGCCGCCTTGTTGGTAAATGTAACGCAGAGTATATTTCCCGGAAGGATTCCCAGGTCATTTACAAGATAAGCAAAACGGCTGGACAGCGCTCTTGTCTTACCACTTCCGGCTCCCGCAACTACCCTGACAAATCCCTCGGTGGTAGTCACCGCCTGCTTCTGTGCTTCATTTAGATCATTTAAAATATCGAATTCCGACACCGAAATACCCCCTTCCTGTATGATCCGTTATACGAAAACAATCCGTGAACTTGATCACGGATTGTCTAACCCTCAAAAAACTAGAAATTCCTCTCAACAAATCGCTGTCTTGCGATTGCTCTCTTAAGCGATGCTTCTGCCAGAGCATATTCCGCACGGCTTCTCTTGGAAAGCATTTCCCCCATAGCCTGCTCCTTCGCTCTGAGTGCTCTTTCGGCATCGATTTCATCCGGCCACTCGGCGGAATCTATAAGGATAAGAACATCGTTATTCTCGATTCTCATCATTCCCGCAGAGATAACAGCGCTGCACTCGGTGCCGGGCTCGATCTCTCTTTTACCGGATAAACCGCTTCCGTAGGTTACCTGATCTCCGGTACGGAATCTCATGGTGCCCTCTGTAAGAGCTATGGCCATATTCTGATGGCCTGCCAGCACTCCGTATTCTCCGTCAGCCGCAGGTACTACGATCGACTCTATATCTCCCTCATAGAAAGGGTTGTCTGCCTCATATACTCTTACATGAAACGTTTTCATAACAACACCTGCCTTACAGCGTCTCCGCCTTCTTTACAGCATCCTCTATGGTTCCTACATTGTAGAAAGCCGCTTCCGGAAGGTCATCATACTTACCGTCCAGAATAGCCTTAAATCCCTTAACTGTTTCTTCTACAGGCACATATACACCCGGAGTTCCCGTAAACTTCTCGGCAACGAACATCGGCTGAGACAGGAATCTCTGAATCTTACGTGCACGGTTAACTACCTTCTTATCCTGTTCGGAAAGCTCATCCATACCGAGGATGGCTATGATATCCTGAAGTTCGTTATACTTCTGGAGATACTCCTGAACAGTACGCGCAACCTTATAATGTGCATTTCCTACTACGTCAGCTTCAAGTATACGTGAAGTTGAGTTCAGCGGATCAACCGCCGGATAGATACCCTGCTCGGCAATCTTACGGCTGAGAACCGTAGTTGCATCCAAATGGGTAAATGTTGTAGCAGGTGCCGGGTCTGTAAGGTCATCGGCAGGAACGTATACGGCCTGAACCGATGTAACCGATCCGGTAGAAGTTGATGTGATTCTCTCCTGCAGCTCACCCATTTCCTGAGCAAGGGTCGGCTGATAACCAACCGCAGAAGGCATACGTCCGAGAAGTGTTGAAACCTCAGAACCTGCCTGTACGAATCTGAATATGTTATCGATGAAAAGCAGCACATCCTTGTCCTGCTCATCTCTGAAGTATTCAGCCATAGTAAGTCCGGTAAGTGCAACTCTCATACGCACACCCGGTGACTCGTTCATCTGTCCGAATACCATTGCTGTCTTATCTATTGTTCCGCTTTCCTTCATCTC
>CACZHN010000054.1 GCA_902780985.1 uncultured Lachnospiraceae bacterium
CGTTCTACAGCCATCTTGATATCACTTTTGCCATAGTTTTCTTCTACAAACCTGTTATAGAGCTCGTAGAACTGGGACTGCTCATAGCCATCAGGGTGTTCCTGCTTGTATTCAATCCAGCAGTATGAAATATTCACCTTACTGCCTTTTGCATGAATACGATCATAGTAGTATTGAAAATCTGGTAGAGGAAACTCTCTTCTCTGGAGATTTTCCGGAGGATAGAATAAAACCTCTACTGAATGGGGCTCCATAGCCCTGAGTTCATCCAGTGTTAGTCCAGAAGCTTCATATCGTCTGAGAATCAGCTGTGAAGTGCTTGATCCGATATGATATCGCTTTTGAATCACACTAAAAGAACAGTCGTTTTGGCGCATTTGGATTACGCCGATAATAGTGTTGTAGTCTTGCATGATTACATGCCTCCTTTCCGTAGTTTTTTTGACTACGAAAAAACTATAACACTAAAACTTATTACATGTGCCGTTGTTCCGGAAAGCTATGCCGTTTGTTCCGGAATGACCGTGCCGTTTATTTCAGAAATTGCATGCCGTTTGACCGGAATATGCATCGAATATAAAATTGTAAAAAAGAAGGTCCTGGAATATGGTGCCGAGGAGTTCGACAGAAGTAAATGGACCCTTTATTATGTGCTGTCAAATATATTATTATTGATAGTAACGTATTTTTCTTTGTATTTTGTTCCAATGATATAAAATACTTTAAATTCTCAGGTTGATGTGATACAATGTTTGAGTTATGGTTAGAAGTGCCTTCAGAGGCTTATTTCCGACCAAAATCACTAAGAACAAAAGAGGTTTAACACTATGAAAAAGGCAAAGAGAAATGCTGCTTTCTACCTGCTTCTGTTCCTGCTCATCGCTGCCGGTGCAGTGTACGCAGTGATTTACGGAATAGGTAAGGAAAGAACGGGTCGTGCGCAGGATATCCCTCTCGGACTTGATCTCCAGGGTGGTGTCAGCGTAACTTATCAGATTGAGGAAAAAGACGCTTCAGATGCGGATATCGCTACAACTATCGATAAGCTGCAGCGAAGAGTTGATAACTACAGCCCTGACGGAGAGGTTTATAAGTCCGGCTCCAACAGAATTACGGTTGAGATTCCTCTTGATACAAGCAAGTATGATCCGAATGCAATCCTTGATTCACTCGGACGTCCGGGAAAACTTGAGTTTATCGATGCTACAAACATGACACTTAAGCAGTCCGGCGCAGATTACGAGGCAGCTCTTACCGGTTCAGATGTTGAAAATGCCGAGGCAAGAAGTTACACAGATAACGCAACAGGCCAGAGCGAATACATTGTATCACTTCAGTTCAATGAAGATGGTGCAAAGAAGTTCGGTGACATTACAAGCGCCAATATCGGAAATATCGTATACATTGTATATGATGATCAGATCGTAAGCGCACCTAGAGTAAACAGCGCCATCACAGGCGGCTCTGCTCAGATCGAAGGTGCCTTCACATATGAAGAAGCAGATGAGCTCGGAAGCACTATCAAGATCGGTGCTCTTCCTCTTACACTTACAGAGCTTTCTTCACAGGTTGTAGGTGCTAAGCTCGGTTCCGATGCACTTCGTACATCACTTATTGCCGGTGCGATCGGTCTTGCATTTATCTTTGTTATAATGATGATAGTATTCAGATTCCCTGGATTTATAGCATCACTTGCACTTTGCTGCTATACACTCATGGAGCTTTTCTTCCTGAATACACTTCACATCACACTTACACTGCCGGGTATCGCAGGTATCATCCTGTCAATCGGTATGGCGGTCGATGCCAACGTTATCATCTTCACACGTATCAAGGAAGAGATTGCTGCAGGCAAGACAGTTAAGTCGGCGGTTAAGGACGGTTTCGATAAGGCTCTTTCAGCCATCATCGACGGAAACATTACAACAATCATAGCAGGTATCGTGCTTCTCCTCATGGGAACAGGTACAGTTAAGGGCTTCGCAAGAACTCTTATCCTCGGTATCGTTCTTTCCATGATCTCAGCACTTTTCATTACAAAGTTCCTGTTAAATGTATTCGTAAACCTTGGTATTACAAACAAGAAGCTTTACGGTGCAGCTAAGGAAGTTAAGGAGAAGAAGTTCTCAAAGACTTTCAAGGGTGCAGCAGTATTCTCTGCCATAGTTATTATTGCAGGTATTGCATTCCTCTTTGTAAATAAGGGAATCACAGGACGTGGAAACACTCTTAACTTCTCACTTGAGTTCAGCGGCGGTACATCAACTTCCGTAACATTCAACGAGCAGTATGACCTTGCAAGAGCAGAGAGCGAGATCATCCCTGTACTTGAAGAAGCTACAGAGATTGCTCCGGGATCTGCACAGATTCAGGTTATTGATAATTCAAATACGATCGTATTCAAGACTTCAACACTTGACGGTGCTAAGCGTGAAGCACTTGCAAATGCACTGAAGGAAAACTTCGGTATTACAGACGGTGCGATCGAAACAGATACAATCAGTAGTACAATCAGTAACGAGACACAGAGAGACGCTGTTCTTGCGGTTATCATCGCATCTATCCTGATGCTTATCTATATCGCATTCAGATTCTCTGATGTAAGATTCGGTGTAAGTGCGGTTATCGCTCTTATCCACGACGTAATGTTCGTATTCTTTGCTTATTCGGTTGCATACCTTTCGGTTGGCGGTACATTTATCGCGTGTATGCTTACAATCGTAGGTTACTCAATCAACTCTACGATCATCATCTTCGACCGTATAAGAGAGAACCTTCACGTTATGAATATCAAGCGTGACGGTTACGACAAGATCGTTGACAGAAGTATCTCACAGACACTCTGGAGAAACGTGTACACAAACCTTACTACATTTGTAATGGTACTTATGCTGTACATCCTTGGTGTAGCTTCACTTAAGGAGTTTACACTTGCACTTATGGTTGGTATCGTAGCAGGTACTTACTCATCTATATGCATCACAGGCCCACTTTGGCTTAACCTTCGTAAGCATATAGGTAACGGTGCAGACGAGGCCGAGCAGGCTCAGGCTGAGTAAAGTTTTAGAATTTAAGAGGGTGCGGGTTTAACCTGCACCCTTTTGTGATTTACGGAGTATTGTATGGACGCGGATTGGAGAATATATTCGAAAAGAGCTGATTTCGATGCTATCGGAAACAGATTTAATATAGACCCGGTTGTGGCACGTGTTATCAGAAACCGTGATGTGGTCGGGGAGGATGCGGTGGAGAGATTCCTGTATGGCACGCTGGATTCTTTGTATGACGGAAGTCTTATGAAGGATATGGAAAAAGGCGTGGGTATCATTTCCGGGAAGCTGGATGAGGGCGCGCGTATCCGCGTAGTCGGAGACTATGATGTGGACGGAGTAACGTCGACTTATATTCTCTATGATGCCTTGAAGAATCTGGGCGCGGATGTGTCTTATGATATTCCTCACAGGATAACAGACGGTTACGGAATAAATGTAAGAATGATCGAAAAGGCTCACGCTGACGGCGTGGATACGGTCATTACCTGCGATAACGGAATCGCGGCATTTGAGGCTCTGGACCGTGCGAATGAACTGGGACTTACGGTGGTCGTAACGGATCACCATGAGATTCAGGAGAAGCTTCCTACAGCTGATGCGGTGATCGACCCTCATCAGGAAGGCGACGAATATCCGTATAAGGAAATATGCGGAGCTGTGGTTGCATTTAAGTTTATCAGATGTTTATATCGGTCAAGAGACGTTGAGCTTTCCGAGAGGAAGTATCTGGACTTTGCGGCACTGGCAACGGTCTGCGATGTCATGCCTCTTCTGGACGAGAACAGAGTAATAGTCCGCGAAGGTATGAGACAGATTGCGGCTACCGACTGCATAGGACTCAGAGCCCTTGTTAACGAATGCGGACTCAGCGGTGCCGTTATATCGGCATATCATCTGGGATTCCTGCTGGGACCGTGTATCAACACCTGCGGCAGAATAGGTGCTGCCACGGATGCCCTTGAACTCTTTGTAAACGAAGATCCGGAATGGTGCCGTAAGAGGGCTTCCGAGATCAAGTTGAACAATGACGAGCGTAAGAGGATAACCGAAGAGGGAACTGCCCTTGCTATCGAGGAGACAGAGAAGGCAGGCAGAGATTCGGATCAGGTCATAGTCACGCATTTGGACGGAGTTCATGAAAGTCTTGCGGGTATAATCGCAGGAAAGCTGAAGGAGCATTTCTACAGACCGACAATAGTTTTTACGGATTCGGCGGATGAAGAGCTGTACAAGGGTTCGGGAAGATCCATCGATGCCTATAATCTTTTTCAGGAGCTTACTGCGGTGCAGGATATCCTGTTTAAGTTCGGCGGACATAAGCTGGCAGCAGGTGTTACCATTGAGAAGAAGAATCTGGAAGTTCTGAGACAGAGACTGAACGAGCAGGCTCAGATGACGGAACAGGATCTGATACCGAAGCTTATGATAGATGTTCCGATGCCGCTGAGATACGTGAACATGAATCTGATCAGGCAGCTGGACAGTCTGGAACCTTTCGGTACGGGCAATCCAAGACCGCTTTTTGCCGAGGCGGGACTGCAGCTTCTGGGTATGGAAGTCTTCGGAAAGAGGAGCAATGCCATAAAGCTCAGAGTGAAGGATTCCAGAGGCGGTACATTTATATTGCTGAATTTTGACCCTGAAGGCGTAATCGGTGATATAAAGAAGTGGTTTACAGACGAAGTTTGTGATAAAATATTGAGAGGTATTGATACAGGTGTTAAGATTGACGTGGCTTACCAGCCCGCAATCAATGTATTTAACGGTCAGAGCAGCATACAGTTTATGCTGAGAAATATGAGACCTAACGGAGGGGATAACAATGGCTAGTATTGAGGATTATATTATCACTATACCGGATTTTCCTGAGCCGGGGATTATGTTCAGGGATGTAACCGGAGTTCTTGACAGCGGTGAGGGATTACAGCTTTCAATCGACGAACTGTACAAGCTTATCGCAGATGTTGATTTTGATGTTATAGCAGGTGCCGAAGCAAGAGGATTCATCTTCGGTATGCCGCTTGCCTATAAGGCTTGCAAGCCTTTCGTTCCTGTAAGAAAGAAGGGTAAGCTGCCAAGAGAGACATATTCAAAGACATATAATCTTGAGTATGGCACAGCTACAATAGAGATTCATAAGGATTCCATCAAGCCGGGCCAGAAGGTTGTTCTTGTTGACGACCTGATCGCTACAGGCGGAACCATCGAAGCTGCAGCACAGCTTATCGAGCAGTGCGGCGGAGAGGTTGTAAAGATCATCTTCCTTATGGAGCTTGAAGGACTTGAGGGTAGAAAGAAGCTGGCTAAATATGATGTTGAGTCAGTTGTTAAATATCCCGGAAAATAATAAAGAAGCAGAGCCGTGCCCATGTAATTACGGGACACCGCTCGCGCTCCAGTTGCTAAACGCAGCGGATACTAAGTTCGCAGTGAACTGCTCACTAAGTACCGGCGTTTGCAAATGGTCCCTTAATCACATGGGCACGTCTCAGCCGGTGATTATTTTGGGAATCTAAAACATTTATATAGTATATTGAGTGGGAATATTTAGAAAGGAGGAAGATATGGCAGATCCTATCAGAGAGATAATCAGTAATTCAGCCAGAAGTATAGACCTGGCGACGCCGGACGATTTTACTACGCCGGACGAGATATATCAGGTTCTTATAAATAAAATGAAGACGTATCATCCTTCAGATGATTTCTCACTTGTTGAGAAGGCTTATCATATGGCAGATGATGCCCATAAGGGACAGAAGAGAAAGTCCGGTGAGCCTTATATCATCCATCCGCTCTGCGTTGCGATCATCCTCGCAGGCCTTGAGATGGATAAGGAGACTATCATAGCAGGTCTCCTGCACGATGTTATCGAAGATACAGAGAAGACACGTGAAGATATCGAGAAGGAATTCTCTCCTGAAGTCGCTCTTCTTGTTGACGGAGTTACAAAGCTGACTCAGCTGTCTCTGTCGCAGGATAAGATTGAGATTCAGGCCGAGAATCTTCGTAAGATGTTCCTTGCTATGGCAAAGGATATCAGAGTTATCATCATCAAGCTGGCAGACCGGCTGCATAATCTGAGAACTCTTCAGTATCAGACTGCGGAGAAGCAGGTTGAGAAGGCACGCGAGACTATGGATATCTATGCGCCGCTTGCTAACAGGCTCGGTATATCCAAGATTCAGGTTGAGATGGATGACCTGTGCATGCAGTATCTCTATCCTGACATTTACAGAGATATTCGAGATAAGCTGGATGAAATGCTTTCCGAAAGAGGAGACTTCATCAACGAGATCGTTGCCGAAGTTAACCAATACATTTCCGAGGCGGATATAAATGCCGAGATCGACGGAAGAGTAAAGCATATCTTCAGTATTTATAAGAAAATGAAGACTCAGGGCAAGACGCTGGATCAGATCTACGACATCGTCGCTCTCCGAATCAAAGTGGAGACGGTGCGTGACTGTTATGCTGCGTTGGGCATAATCCATGAGAAGTATAAGCCGATTCCGGGACGTTTCAAGGATTATATAGCTATGCCGAAGGCAAACCTGTATCAGTCGCTGCATACAACGCTGATCGGCCACGGCGGAAGACCTTTTGAGATTCAGATAAGAACGTATGAAATGCACCGCACCGCAGAGTTCGGTATCGCGGCGCACTGGAAATATAAGGAAGCGGGAAGCAAGGAGGTTTCATCCGAAGAGGAGAAGCTGAACTGGCTGAGAGAGATCCTTGAGTGGCAGAACGACAGTGATGACAACCATGAGTTCATGAATGCCGTTAAGTCCAGTCTGGACCTGTTCCAGGATCACGTATACTGCTTCACGCCTGCAGGCGATGTTAAGACTCTGCCGAGAGGCTCGAACACCATCGATTTTGCTTACGCGGTTCATACTGCCGTAGGTAACAAGATGATCGGTGCAAGGATCAACGGCCGTGTTGTTCCTATCGAAACAGAGATAAGAAACGGCGACAGAGTTGATATCATTACATCACAGAACTCCAAGGGACCTAGCCGTGACTGGATTTCCATGGTCAAGAGTACGCAGGCCCGTAATAAGATAAATCAGTGGTACAAGAATGAGTACAAGGCCGACAACCTTCAGAAGGGTAAGGCTGCCATGGAAGATTACTGTAAGACCAAGGGTCTGAATCTGTCCGAGCTGCTCGTTCCGGAGTACATGGAGAAAACTCTTAAGAGATATAACTACACTGAGTGGGATTCTCTTATGGCGGCTGTCGGCCACGGCGGTCTTCGTGAGGGACAGATCGTCAACCGACTTCTTGAAGAGAAGAAGAGAGTTGAGGAGAAAAAACGCGTCGACAGTGAGATTCTCGAAGAGATAAGAGATAAGAAGAATACGCAGGAGTACGAGAGCCCTAAGGGAACCATCAAGGTTCGCGGAATCCATGATGTGGCTGTAAGATTCTCCAAGTGCTGTTCACCTGTTCCGGGAGACGATATCGTAGGATTCGTAACCAGAGGAAGAGGTATCTCCATCCATAGAACGGATTGTATAAATGTAGTCAACATGTCGGAGACCGACAGAGTCAGACTTATAGATGCTGAGTGGCTTGAGGCCGAAGGCAAGTCAAACTTCGATTTCATTACCGAGATCAAGGTTTACGCTATCGAGCGCAACGGACTTATCTTCGAGATATCCAAGGTCTTCAGCGAGGAGGACATTTCCATCAAGGGGATGAACGCACGTACCAGCAAACAGGGAAAGTCCACCATAGATATTTCCTTCAACGTTAAGTCGAAGGACGACCTGAACAAACTTATCTCCAAGATCAGAAATATTCAGGGAATACTTGATATTGAACGTCCTCAGGGTTAATTGAGGAGTTCGGGAGCATAAATTATGATTAAAGTATATGTTGCGGTTCTCGGCCCGGTGGGCACCAACTGCTACATCCTTATAAATGAAGAGTCCGGTGAGGCTGCCATCGTTGATGCGGCCGACAATGCGGACAGACTGCTTGATGCGGTGGAGAAAAAAGGAGCGAAGTTAACCAAGCTCCTTCTTACTCATGCCCATTGGGATCACATCGGAGCGGTCAATGACATGATCGATATGACTTCGGAGCTTCCGGTGTATATCGGTGTTAATGACGTTCCGCTTATGGAGAATCCATCTCAGAACTGTTCCTCATGGCTTGCGGATCATCCGGATACAGTGAGCCGTGATAAGGTTATTACATTGAATGACGGAGACGAGCTGGAGGTTCTGGGAGAAAGTGTAAAGGTTATCGAGGTTCCGGGACATACAGCCGGCGGAGTCTGCTATTATTTTAAAGACAGCGGGATCCTGTTCTGTGGTGATACCGTATTTCAGGGCAGCATAGGAAGATCGGACCTGCCGTCGGGTGATGAGAGTACACTCATTTCCTCTATAAAAGAAAAGCTTTTGATTCTGCCTGATGATACAAAGGTTTATCCGGGACACGGAATGGGAACCACCATCGGAGAAGAAAAAAGGAGCAACTACTACCTTCAGTGAGGTGGAGCATATGATCTTGCTTGTTCAGAATACAAATGAATATGAGATTGACCTTCGTGCTATGATCATGGCGTTTTTTCCGGTTGAGAAACTGACGGTGATCCATCCCAAGGATATTGGGGGATACAGCAGCAACAGTTTCGGTGACTGGGACTTCGTGTTCACGGCACTTTTTGATAAGGAGGAGACAAAACTCCGCATCGAAGAGCAGGGCCATGTGATCTTTTCCGCCTATACTTTCGGTGATTATACCGACAAGAAGAGGTTCAGGAATAAGCTGAAGCTGGCTATATATAAGGTTCTTAAGGAATATACGGGACGCAGCCTGCCCTGGGGAAGTCTTACGGGTATGAGACCGACGAAGATCGCCACCCGTGCGCTGGAGAGCGGCCTTGATGATAAAGATATAATCGATTATTATATGAGGACCTATGAGACGTCGGAGGAGAAGGCGGCTCTTGCAGTGGAAGTTGCGAGACGTGAGAGAAGGATCATCAGCGGCGTCAATCCGAGAAGGGATTACTGCCTCTACGTGGGAATTCCTTTCTGTCCGTCCAGATGTGTTTATTGTTCCTTTGCGGCTTATCCTATCATCGAATATGCCGGAAAGGTGGATGCATATATAGATGCCGTAAGGCAGGAGCTCCAGAACATTTCCCTTATGAATCATGGGAGAAGACTGGCTGCGATCTACGTGGGAGGCGGTACGCCGACTTCCATCAGTGCGGAGCAGCTGGACAGACTGCTTACGGAGATTGATTACTCCTTTGACATGGAAGGTGTAGAGGAGTACACTGTTGAAGCCGGACGTCCGGACAGCATAACCCCTGAGAAATTGGCGGTTATGAAGAAGCATGGTGTGACCAGGATAAGTATCAATCCTCAGTCCATGAATGCGGATACCCTTCGAAAGATCGGTCGTGCCCATTCACCGGAAATGATAGTACACGCCATGAAGCTGGCGCGTAAGGCGGGCTTCGACAATGTTAACATGGATCTGATCGCCGGACTTCCGGATGAGAAGCTGGGCGATATGGCTCATACATTGGATGAGGTATTGAAGCTTCAGCCCGAATCCCTTACGGTTCACAGCCTTGCCATCAAGAAGAAGGCGGGCCTGAACGAGAAGTATGAGGATTACAAGGCGAGCATCAATCAGGATGTGGACAGGATGATAGCCCTGGCTATATCCAAGGCGAAGGAAGCGGGACTTATGCCGTACTACCTGTATCGCCAGAAGAATATCGCGGGCAATCTTGAGAATACGGGATTTGCCATTCCGAGCACGGAGTGCAGGTACAACGTGCTGATCATGGAAGAGAGGCTGGATACATTTGCCGCAGGAGCGGGAGCTGTAACAAGGCTTCTGTCCCTGGATGCGGAGGGTGAGGTAACCCGTGTGGACCGCGTCGAAAATGTAAAGAATGTGGAAGAGTACATCAACCGCATTGAAGAAATGATAAGCCGCAAGAATGAAGGAATCGCGGCAAGAGAGATTTAGGAGGAAAGAGTTTTGGCAATGAAGAAGAAGCCGGTTACCGGTATGAAGGACATCCTTCCAAGGGAGATGGAGATAAGAGATTATGCGATCGGTCTTATCAAGGAGACTTATAAGACTTTCGGATTTACTTCAGTGGAGACTCCTGCGGTTGAGCATATAGAGAACCTCAGCAGTAATCAGGGCGGTGAGAACGAGAAACTTATCTTTAAGATCATGAAGCGCGGCGACAAGCTGGCTTCCGCAGCATCAAAGCTGGTTGCAAGCGGAAATGCAGATGACCTTGAAGGCGAGCTGGTAGGCGGTCTTTCGGACAGCGGTCTGAGATACGACCTTACACTTCCTCTTTCAAGATATTATTCGAATAATGCAAATGAACTCCCGAGCCCGTTCAAGGCTCTTCAGATGGGACCTGTATGGCGTGCGGATCGTCCGCAGCGCGGCCGTTACCGTCAGTTCATGCAGTGTGATATCGATATCCTCGGTGAGGGCGATATCATAGCCGAGACAGAGCTTATCCTTGCTACTACGACTCTTCTCGGAAAGCTGGATTTCAAAAACTTTTCAATCAGAATAAATGACAGACGTATCCTTAAGGCCATGGCTGCAAGCTGCGGTTTCTCAGAGGATTCTTATGACTCTGTATTTATCACTCTCGACAAGATGGATAAGATCGGTCTTGAGGGTGTTAAGGAAGAACTCCTTGCTTCGGGTTATAACGAAGTGAGCGTTGAGCAGTATATAGATCTTTTCTCCGGAGTATCCGAGGGTGATGTGGTAGATGCCGCTTCTTCCGTTGCAGCTCTGAGAAAGATCAGCGATAAGATCAGCAAATTCCTTGATGCTGAAGTAGCTGATAATCTTGAGACAATAATCACAAGCGTTGAAGGTGCAAAGGCTGCAGACTTCCGTCTGAAGTTCGATCCTACACTTGTTCGCGGAATGTCTTACTACACAGGACCTATCTTCGAGATTTCCATGGATGAGTACGGCGGATCCGTAGGCGGCGGCGGACGTTACGATGAGATGATCGGAAAGTTCACAGGCCAGGCTACACCTGCAGTCGGTTTCTCAATCGGTTTCGAGAGAATCATCATGCTTCTTCTGGAAAATGATTTCCAGGTTCCGGGTTCCGGCGAGAAGAAGGCTTATCTCATCGAGAAGGGCATGCCTGCAGATAAGATGAAGAAGATCCTTGAGAAGGCCGGTGCCGAGAGAAGCGAAGGTAAGATCGTTAACATTTCCATTATGAAGAAGAACAAGAAGTTCCAGAAGGAAAAGATGCAGCAGGAAGGATACACAGAGTTCGTCGAGTTTTTCACAGACAGAGAGATATAATATGGTGATATTTATAATTGTTGCAAGTTTAATAGCTGCAGGGGTTTACGCCGTGATAAATGTTGTGAACCGAAGATGGGATGCGGTCATCCGTGCCCGCGAGGATTACGACGAGGATGTGGACGGTAAGATGACCAAGGCTCAGAAGAAGGCTTTCGAAGAGCGTAAAGCTGAAGAGGCCAAGCTGACGAGGATGCCTTTCGGGGATGTTTATAAGGAACGCCCGAAGCGCTTTGTTGCGGTTGTGATCTGGGGAGTGGCGCTCACTGCATTTACGGTATGGTACTTCTTAAATTACGGAACGCATATCAGCACATTGATAGATGATCCGCAGTTTGTAAAGGGTGCGGCGCCTATGATCCATGACGGTCAGATCGGCATAAAGGTAGGAATAATCTTTCTCCTGGTGCTCTTCGCAATTTATACGCTGGAAGCACTTATAGATATAGATACTATGGAAATCCCGCCGGAGCTTAACATTGCCATCTTCGTTATGGCGCTGATCTCAATTCCGCTCTGGCAGCATGTAACAATTAAAGAACGTATAATCGGAATGCTGTGCATAACAGTTCCGATGCTCCTGCTTGAATTTATCATTCCGGGAGCTTTCGGCGGCGGTGACAGACGTATGCTTTACGGTTCGGGACTCCTTCTCGGCTGGAAGATGGTCGTGATGGGATTCTTTATCGGAGCCATTATACAGGCAGTAATTGCGGTATTCTTTGTAATAACCAAGAAGAAAGACTGGAAGTCACATCTTCCTTTCGGACCGATGCTCTGCCTCGGAATCATGATTTCAACAATGTTCGGCACCCAGCTGCTGAACTGGTATATCGGAATACTTAAAGCCTCAATGCACCATTGACACACGGGGACGGAGGTTAAGTAGTCAAAATGAGACGGTGGGGACACTCCTTTATCAATTAAAGGAGTGTCCCCACCGTCTCATTTTGACTAC
>CACZHN010000055.1 GCA_902780985.1 uncultured Lachnospiraceae bacterium
TAATTCCGTAAGGGATTACAACAATAAAGGAGAATAAGTAGTGGAATTTCAGGAATTTACAGGGAAAACCATAGATGATGCTATCATCGAAGCAGCTACTTCTCTTGGAGTTGCTTCAACTGATCTCGAGACAGAGGTCGTATTTAAGGGAAGCATGGGATTTCTTGGAATAGGTGCTAAGCCTGCAGTAATTAAGGCTAGACCTAAGAAGGCTGATTCACTTGATGATATTCTTGGTGATACATCAGCTGCACGTTCTGAGAAACCTGCAAAAACAGCTCCTAAGGCAGAAACTGCTGCACCAAAGGCTGAGAAGCCAGCAAAGAAAGAAGTAGAGAAGCCTGCTAAGAAGGAAGCAAAGGAAGATGCTGAACCGGTAGTAATCGATGAGTCAATCATAGATGATACAAAGGAATATCTGAAGAAGCTCTTTAATGCTATGGAGCTTGAGGCAGATATTACAGTTGAGCTCGATAAAGATACAAGAACACTTAATATCGATGTTGAAGGACCAGAGATGGGAATCATCATTGGTAAGCGTGGTCAGACACTTGATTCACTTCAGTATCTCATCAATCTCTATGTTAATAAGAAGAGTAATACACATATCCGTGTAAAGCTTGATACAGAGAATTATCGTGAGAGACGTAAGGAAACACTTGAGACACTTGCCAAGAACATTGCATTCAAGGTTAAGAAGTCAAGAAGATCCTTCACTCTTGAGCCAATGAACCCATATGAGAGAAGAATCATTCATTCAACTCTTCAGGGTGAGAAGTATGTAGCAACAAAGTCAGAAGGTGAAGAGCCTTACAGAAGAGTTGTTGTATACTACAAGAGAAACGGTAGATAAGATAAAAAGGCCCGCGTTTTTAAAACGCGGGCTGTTTTTTTAGTTCTCTTCTGTTTTTTCTTTAGGCGGAAAATACTGCATCATGTTTATCTTGTTGCCGAGCTGTGAGAATTTCTTCTCGTATTCGGTCATGATATTTCCTTCATTATATTCTGACTTATGAAGATCTCTTGTAATCTTCTCAATTCTCCATCCGCACTCTTCTGCTGTTTCAACAGAGTACTCGAAAAGATCGATGTTATCTGTCTTGAAAGTTATACCTGCACCTTCTGCCAGGATGTTTATATATCTTCCGAGGAATCTGTCCGAAGTAAGTCTTCTCTTTGCTGTTCTTGCCTTTGGCCACGGATCGGAAAAGTTGAGATATATATAATCAACTTCACCCGGTGCAAAGACCTCTTCTATTTCTTCAGCATCCATTCTTATAAAGTAAAGATTGGTAAGTTCAGGTTCCTGCTGTCTCTTTTCGATAGCACGGATAAGAACACTTGAATACTTCTCTATTCCGATATAGTTGATATTCGGATTCTGTCTGGCACACTCCATAATAAAGGTACCTTTTCCCATTCCTATTTCAATATAGAGAGGATTATCATTTCCGAAAAATTCTTTCCATTTGCCTCTGTTCTCTTTTTCATCATGTACCACATATTCGTTTTCGGCGATAACTTCTCTCGAACCGGTTACATTTCTGAGTCGCATAATCATTCTCCTTTGAATTAAATCGTTACCTATTGTAACAGAAGTCTTTCTGCTTTGCACCTTCTTTCTTTATAAGGCAAGGAATTAGCTTGAGTTTTATTGGTAAATGTAGCATAATCTTATTATCTATGGCTTAAAACAGTATATGTTAGAGGACAGACATGAAAAGAAAACCTATTTTTTGTTTTCTGACCGTACTTCTGGTACTGCTTCAGATTTTTATTCCGACAGCCACAGTACTTGCAGATGATACCGCATCGGAAGGTGATGCGACAACATACGAGTCGGCTGTTGTTATCGATATAGAAACCGGAAATATTCTTTACGAGAAAAATGCAGATAAACCTATATATCCTGCCGGACTGATGAAACTTATGACAGGACTTGTTGCTCTTGATAAGCTTTCATCTTCGGAGACGGTTACTGTTTCAAAGAATGAATTTTTTTCCGAAACTCCCGGCAGTCTTGATGTAGTATTGCATCCGGGAGAAAACTTAACAGTAAGAGATGTGCTTTTTGCACTCTTCTTAAAATCAGGTGATGATGCAGCTCTTGCACTCGCCGAACATATAAGCGGATCTGCTTCCGCATTTGCTGATGAAATGAACAGCCTTTCGGAAAGCATCGGTTGTACCGGCAGCACTTGGAAGGGACCGAACAATTACTATGGTGACGGTACTGTTACTACAGCTCAGGATATGGCAATCATAGCAAAAGAGCTTTACGGTCATCCGCTGTTCAGATCAATCATCGAATCGGAAACATACACTATTCCTGCTACCAACAAAAGTGAGGCAAGAGAACTCTGGCAGGATAACCGTATGAAATATAAGGCAAATACCGATTACTACAATCCTCTTCATATAGGTGGAAAGGTTGGATATTCCGAGCTGGGCGGAGGATGCTTCGTTTCATTTGCGGAAAAGAACGGTATGACTATAGCATGTGTTGTTATGGGATGCAGACCATCCGAACAGATTTATACGGATACATCCGCAATCTACGATAAGGTCTTCAATGATTATACAAGAGTTTATCCTCTCAGAGGATACAGCTTTGAAGTTGATATTGATGAGTCTATTATTATAGATAACTATTTTGCAAGAGTTGAACATTCTCTTCCTTATTACTATGTGAATGAGAATATTGCGATAAATGTTCCGTCGGGATATGATCCTGCCGACTTATCTCTTAATCCTGTAATGTTTACCAAGCCTTCCGGAAGCAAGGCCGGAATCATGGAAATATATTATAAGGATAAGAAGATAGCCGAGACGGATATTGAAATAAGCATTTCCACAGTATATCCGGAAGACTATCTGACAGGCGACGGTTCAACCCAGACAGACGCAGAAAAAGATGAAAATGCTACGGATAAAAAAGTTAGATCCGTTGCGATATATATGATACTTATTGTTATAGGTCTGATGCTTCTTGTACTTATTGTCCTTCTCATTGCTTTGAGAAGATCCGGGAGAAGTGAGAAAAAGTGAGGCTGCTATGAGTAAAACCAAAAGTATTAAAAATATCAGAGAAGCAAATGAAGAAATGCTCAGATATTTTAACGCGCTCTATTCCGAACATCTGGCTGAACTTCAGAGTGCAAAGTCCAGATTATTCGAGATAAATGTAAAGCTGGATGAGCTTGTTAAAACAAAGAACATTTATTCTTTAAATGCTGATTTCAGAAGAAACCTTTTCAGTCCCCTTAATACAGAGGGAAATGAAAACGAAAAGGAACAGGGTATCCGTCATGAAATCGATAATCTCACAGAAGAAAGAAATCTTCTTGAGGATAAGATTGATCTGGAGACCAGAAATATAAAGACTATTGAGACAAGACTCAGTAAACTCAATCTGTCTAAGGCTTCTGTACAGGATCTTCAGAATGAGCTGGGTATTTATATTACAAAGTCTTCCGAGGATAAGAAAGTCGAAACCATGGATGACAGTGATTATGAAGAGTCTTCGGATACTGTTCGTCAGCACGGAAAAAATATTCTGATGATCAGTACATTTGATAAGACCTATACTTCTACGGTAATGGATAAGAGAATCCGTTCGGAGATAGCTTCCAACAGCCGAAAGCTTGAAATCATCAGGGATATTATAAGAACAGATCCGAACAGAGCAAAGGTTACGGTAGATGAAGTTCTGAGCAACTATAAGAGTATAATGCTGGTAATAGATGATCAGCTTAAGAGAAACTATTACTACTTCGATGATAAGAAGAATATAAAGAGTCTTATAGAAGATTTTGTACTCGATGCCCAGGACAGTCATCCGGAGATCGTGTTCGATATGGAACTGGAGAATCTGAATATTCAGCCTCCGTACATAAGATTGCTTTCTCTGTATAAGCTGCTTGATATATTCTTTGATAATATATATAAACATGCAAAGGCAAGCCATGTTAAACTTTTAGTCAGAGAAGTATCCGGAAAGATAGATGTATATCTGAATGATAACGGAATCGGTATTCCTGATAATTACGATAAGAAATCACCATGGTATAGTGGATTAAAGAGAGCTAAAGAGATAATATATCTCCTTGATGGTAATATTATGTTAACTAAAGAAGAAGGAACTACTGTCAGATTCAGGTTTGATATTAACTAGATATAGTTATGTAAACTAAATACATGATAAAAATTATGTAAACCATGTAATCTCCCTCATTTTGAGGGGGATTTTTTAATTCTGGATATTATTATGAAATATTTTGAAATAAATTCAAATATAAGATTTCTATATTACTACTTATTATTCTGTTAATATTTGGTAATAATCATAAAATATTAACCAAATAAATATCTTTGAATGTAGTTTTCTACTTATATTGCATTCAATTAATTTAATCATTTATTTGATCTAACAATTATATAAATAAAATATGTACTAAAACAGAATATGATAACTAAATATTCATATATCGTAGTATTAATGTTATATTGCTGGCGTATTGTGGTAAAAATATAATATATTTATTCATCATATTGAAGAGTATAAATATGTATTCTTGTTTATAAGAGTTAATGGCTGAATATGACAGTTTTTATATAATAATTTACTAATTATTATTATTGAGACTACATCGATAAAAAATGAACTATTTTATGATTCATTATATGTTTCATGTGAAACATACATATATCGAATAGATTTGGATTATAGTATTTATACTGATATATCTAAATGTGTTTCATGTGAAACATACATAAATATCAAACAGATATGAATAAATATATTCAACCTCAAATATCTAAAATGTTTCATGTAAAAACACAAATTTATTCGAGTATATCCGGAATACTATATATACCTCAATATGTTTCATGTGAAACATACATATATAGAATAAATCTGGAATACCATATTCATCCTTTAATATCTTGATATGTTTCATGTGAAACATAGACAATATCGAATAGATCTGGAATACAATATTCATTCCTAAATATCTTAATGTGTTTTATGTGAAACATAAACAATATCGAATAAATCCGAAATACTATATTCATCCCAAAATATCTCAATATGTTTCATGTGAAACATAAACAATATCGAATAGATCTGGAATACAATATTCATTCTTAAATGTCTCAATATGTTTTATGTGAAACATAAACAATATCGAATAGATCCGGAATACTATATTCATCCTTAAATATCTTAATATGTTTCATGTGAAACATAGACAATATCGAATAGATCCGGAATACCATATTCATCCCGAAATATCTTAATATGTTTCATGTGAAACATATATAAATATAGAATAGATTTAGAATACGATATTTTACTTGGATGATAATATTATGTTTAATCTTAGACATAAAAAATAACGATAAGATTGGAATATGATATCCCTAGAAAATTATAAATATGTTTCATGTGAAACATACTTAATGGGATTAATGTAACATCAGGTTAAACAATTTATGTGTATCTGAATGTATTATTTCAGACGATAATGTGTATCAGGAATCCAACAACTTGAACAATATACATTATTTGTTGAAATGAAAGTAAATATAATGTTTCACGTGAAACACAAAATTAATCCTGAAATGGTATAAATAGTGATGTTTCACATGAAATATCTATATATAGTGGTAGAGAACAAAGGCCTCTTGTGGTATAATAGACAACATCCGAATTACAAAGGAATTATATAGAAATTAATTCGGATTGAGTATTTTTTTGAATGTGATTCATTGACTGTAAGAACAAATGATCTCAGAGATATTGAGAAGTAAATCAGGCATAATTATTCAGATATTATATAGGAGACAATAAAGTGGGAAGAATAATTGCAATTGCCAATCAGAAGGGTGGAGTCGGTAAGACAACTACTTCCATCAACCTGGCTGCGTGCTTGGCTGAAAAAGGTAAGAAAGTTCTTGCTATAGACCTTGATCCACAGGGAAATATGACCAGTGGATTAGGTGTTGATAAGCAGGCTATAGATTCTTCTGAAGACAGTAAAACTATATATGAAGTAATGTGCGGAGATTGTAATCTCGGCGAAGCAATGCTTATCAATGTATTTGATAATCTGAATCTAATTCCGTCCAGCAGAAATCTGGCCGGTGCAGAGATTGATTTTATCGAGATCGAGAATAAGCAGTATGTATTGAAAGATATTGTAAGAAGTGTAAGAAAGAAATTTGATTTCATTATTATAGACTGCCCACCGGCACTCGGACTTCTTACTATAAATGCTATGACAGCAGCTGATACAGTTATAGTTCCGATACAGTGTGAGTTCTATGCACTGGATGGTCTGTCACAGCTTATATATACAATAGAATTAATTAAGAAGAAACTGAACAAGTTCCTTGAAATAGAAGGAATTGTTTTTACTATGTACGATACCAGAAATAATCTTTCCGAACAGGTTGTTCAGAATGTAAGAGATAACCTGGATGAGATCATTTACGATACAGTCGTACCTAGAAATGTACGTCTTGCAGAGGCACCAAGTTTTGGTCTTCCAATCAATTTATATGATACAAGATCAACAGGTGCAGAGGCATATCGTAAACTTGCAGACGAAGTTATCAACAATAAACTGTTCTTATAGACAGACAATTGTTGATAAACTGGTAATTGTACACACAATGGATAATTTCCATAAAATATATTATGTAAACCATCAAGGAGGACCAAATGGCTGTTAAGAGAGGACTTGGCAGAGGTCTGAACGATCTGTTGTCAGTTAGTGAGGATGAAGCAAAGCAGGCAAAGAAGGATGCTAAAGCTGTTTCCAAGAAAGCTCCTGCTCCGAAGGAGAAAGAGAAACCTGCTCCTGCTCCAAAGAAAGTTGAAGATGAATCATCGGAAGTTATGGTTAAGGTTACCGATATCGAACCTAATCCAAATCAGCCGAGAACGAATTTCAACGAAGATGCTCTTAATGAACTTGCCGAATCCATAAAGAGAATCGGTGTTATCGAGCCAATCGTAGTATATAAGAAGGAACGCGGTTATGAGATCATAGCCGGTGAGAGAAGATGGAGAGCTGCAAGACTTGCGGGTGTTAAGGAAGTTCCTGTAATTATTCGTAAGTACACAAAGCAGCAGAGAGTTGAGATTGCACTTATCGAAAACATTCAGAGAGAAAATCTGAATCCTATAGAAGAAGCAATCGCATATAATCGTCTTATTGAAGAATTTCATCTGAAGCAGGATGAAGTTGCTGACAGAGTTTCAAAGAGCAGAACAACTATTACCAATTCACTCAGACTTCTCAAGCTTTGTGATAAAGTTAAGGAGATGGTTGTTGAGCAGATGATAAGTGCAGGACATGCAAGAGCACTTATCACTATAGAAGATCCTGATGTACAGTATGAGACAGCAATGACTATATTTGATCAGGGTCTCAGCGTAAGAGATACGGAGCAGCTTGTGAAGGATGTTAATAACATACTTGCAACAAAGCCTAAGGATAAGGAAGATGCTCCGAAAGAAGACAACACGGCATTACTTGCAATTCTCTCCCAGATGGAGAATAATCTTAAGACAACCCTTGGTACAAAGGTTAAGATCAAGCCTCGCGGAAAGAACAAGGGACGAATCGAGATCGAATATTTCTCATCCGATGATCTTGAGAGAATTATACATATTATAAATACGAAGGAGCAGATATGATACTTACGACAACAAACGTATTCGGAATCAATCTTGAAATTGTCGTTATAGTGTTCTTTGTTCTTATAGTAATATTAGCTGTCATTCTTACATTTACCATAAGACAGCTGCAGTCCATTACCAGAAAGTATTATGTGGTAATGAGCGGAAAGAAAGGTATGGACCTTGAATCCATAATTCTTACCAGATTTAAAGAGATGGACAAGGTTAAAGCCAACGCCAAGAAGGTAACTAAGGAACACAGAACCTTTAAGGCTCACCTTGATTCCTGTTATAACAAGATAGGACTTGTAAAGTTCGATGCATTTCCTGATATGTCGGGAGAACTCAGTTTTTCAATAGCTCTTTTAAATGATGAGAACTCGGGAATCGTTCTCAGTGCAATTCATACAAAACAGGGCTGCTATACATATCTGAAGGAAATAATTCAGGGAGAATCCTATGTGGTTCTTTCGGAAGAAGAGAAGGAAGCACTCAAGAAAGCCGAGACCGTAGACGATATGGTTAAGGGTATGATAGAGAATGCTGATGATATAACATTTGACATTGATTGATATAAGAAGTAAATTAGTTGATTATAATCAAAATATTTTGATTTTAGGAGGAAAAGAAGATGCTTGATATTAAGTTTCTCAGAGAGAACCCGGATGTAGTAAAGGAAAACATTAAGAAGAAGTTTCAGGATGATAAGCTTCCTTTAGTTGACGAAGTAATAGAACTCGATAAGCAGAGAAGAGAAGGTCAGGCAGAAGCTGATGAAATCCGTGCCAACAAGAATAAGATTTCCAAGGAAATCGGTGCACTTATGGCACAGGGAAAGAAGGAAGAGGCAGAGGCAGTTAAGGCAAAGGTTGCAGAGAGCGCAAAGAGACTTGCAGAGCTTGAAGCAGCACAGCCAGAGATAGAGAACAAGATCCGTGACATCATGCTCATCATTCCGAACATCATTGATGATTCGGTTCCGATCGGAAAGAACGATGAGGAGAATGTTGAGGTTGAGAAGTTCGGTGAGCCTGTAGTTCCTGATTTCGAAGTTCCTTATCATACAGATATTATGGAGAACCTGGCAGGTCTTGATCTTGAGGCAGCAAGAAGAGTAGCCGGAAACGGATTCTACTATCTTGTAGGCAACATCGCAAGACTTCACAGCGCTATCCTTACATACGCAAGAGATTTCATGATCAACAAGGGATTCACATATGTTATCCCTCCTTTTATGATCAGAAGCGACGTTGTTACAGGTGTTATGAGCTTTGCTGAAATGGATGAAATGATGTACAAGATCGAGGGAGAGGATCTCTTCCTTATCGGTACAAGTGAGCATTCAATGATCGGACGTTTCAAGGGTGAAATGATCGACGAGGCACAGCTTCCTCTTACACTTACCAGCTACTCACCATGCTTCCGTAAGGAGAAGGGTGCACACGGTAAGGAAGAGAGAGGTGTATACAGAATTCATCAGTTCGAGAAGCAGGAGATGATTGTTATCTGTAAGCCTGAAGAGTCTATGGACTGGTTCCATAAGATGTGGAGCTACACAGTTGAACTTTTCCGTTCAATGGATATTCCTGTAAGAACTCTTGAGTGCTGTTCAGGAGATCTTGCCGATCTTAAGGTTAAGTCTTACGATGTTGAGGCATGGTCACCACGTCAGAAGAAGTACTTCGAGGTAGGTAGCTGCTCAAATCTCGGTGATGCTCAGGCAAGAAGACTTCAGATCAGAGTTAAGGGCGAGGACGGAGAGAAGTATCTTGCTCATACACTCAACAACACTGTTGTTGCACCTCCAAGAATGCTCATTGCATTTCTTGAGAACAATCTTAATAAAGATGGTTCTATCAATATCCCTGAGGTTATCCGTCCATACATGGGAGGCCTGGAGAAGATTGAGCCACAGAAGAAATAGGTTATACAGATATGCATAAGTATCTCAGAGCTGTCGGCTTCAGCAGTATTAAGAATATAAAGCAGCTGGAGCCGCTATTTAAGAGTATTATAGAGAAACCTGATAAGAGAATAGCGGTATGTGCCGATGACAGCGATATATCGGCCATGCAGATAGACAGAGATTTCGGTGAGGACATAGGAATATCCATGGTGGGAGAACTGGATGAAGCCGGTAACTTCCTGATGGAACATTATTTCCCTTATGTCAGACCTGACATTTATGTCTATGACGGATTTCTTGAAGTGGAGGAGAGGCTTATCAATAAGTCTTATGCCGGCGTTTCGGATGATCCGGAGCTTTCCCTTATCTTCTATATTCAGAATATAGTCGATATAGATAAGAAGAGAATCGGTCCCAGCGATGCGGTGGATGCGGTAATGCTTGCCGCACTTTCGGATAGGGGCAGCATACTTCTTCCGATAGCACAGCCTTCGGAGGGGGATCTCTTTTCAATGGTTGAAACATCGGTTATCCCATGCGGAGTGGAGTGTGAACTTTACAGGATCGTGGGAACCATACTTGATGTGAGAAAGATCCAGAACCTGGTGACGGGTGAAAGAGTTATTCTCATGAATATCAGCTGCAACGACTATAAGATCAGGCTCGCCATAAATGAAATGGACCTTGTGGGAGAGCCGGAGAAGGGCCGCAGATTCCGCGGAGACATATGGCTTCAGGGATTAATGCTGCTTGACTAAAATACATCTTTTAGATACAATGGAGTCTGCTGATAACAGCAGACCTTATGTTTCCGTAGCTCAGCAGGATAGAGCGTCCGCCTCCTAAGCGGAAGGTCGTGCGTTCGAATCGCATCGGGAACACATAATGAAACCGTAAACGAAAATGGGGACACCTCTTGATTTATCAAGGCGTGTCCCCATTTTTGTTTTCTTTATCCAAGGAGTGTCCCCCATTCCCAAAATGAATAATCAACCTCCGTCCCCGAGTTCCACTTTTCCGGCTTCATCTATGGCTTCTTCGTAGCCTTTCAGGGCGGCGAAGGAAGCGAAGATTTTTGCGCGGTCTTCTCTCTTCATGGATGGGTGCTTTGCGGAAAATGCATCGTTTATATGTTTTGGTCTTTCGAGGTTGATTATGTCTTTATATGCTCCGTTATATGCGGAGCTTTTCTTTGTTTCATCCATCAGCTCTTATGACCTCCTATCTGTCCGTTTCTTTCCCTTGTGGTGGCGCCTTCCAGATAATTCGTGCCTTTAAGGATGGCATTTTTGCCGTACTTATCCTGGATAGTGAGCATGGCATTCTGAAGTCTCTTTTCCTGTTCCAGCTTTACGGGATCCGTGAAAATATCCAGCTGTTCAAAGTTGTCGGATTCGTTCTTCAGATTGTTGGCCGAAAGGGTGACTCTTCTTACAGTCAGCTCGTCGTCGATTATCCTGTCGAAAAGCTCCATAAGTGCATCTATTATAATAGAAGTGGAACTGGTATGTTTTCCCAGATTTGCAGTACCGTGGGAGTGCATCGGAACAAATCTTCCGTAGTGATCCACCTGCAATTCGCCCTTGTAGGTGCCGTTATCCACATTTTCCCTGTCGTAATTTATATCCAGTGTGATGTTATCGGTAACTACATGCTTTCTTACCATATCAAGTACCAGCAGCTCCGTCATTTCACGGACGATTATCTTTGCCTTGTCTGTGGGATAAGGTGTTGATAAAACCTGTCCGGAAGAAAGACTGTTGGTGGAAGGTTTATAACTTTTGATATCTTCCATTGTGGTGGGTTCGATGCCCCAGGCATGATCTATCAGGATTTCCGCATCTATTCCGAATATCTGATATAAACGCTCTTCATCGGTGAGACTCCTGCGGGCTATATCACCCATGGTATACATGTGGTTGTTGGCAAGACGTCTTGCGGTTCCTCCGCCGATCCTCCAGAAATCGGTGATAGGCGTGTGATCCCAAAGTAGCTCCCTGTAGGACTGTTCGTCCAGTTCCGCGATTCTTACACCGTCCGCATCGGCTTCCATATGCTTGGCTGTTATATCCATAGCGATCTTAGCAAGATAGAGATTAGTTCCGATGCCGGCTGTGGCTGTGATTCCCGTACGGGACAGCACATCCCTTATCATTTTGATGGTGAGTTCGTGAGCCGTCATCTTGTAAGTCTGAAGATATGCGGTCACGTCAATAAAGACCTCGTCGATACTGTAAACATGAATATCTTCGGGGGCTATATAGTTCAGATATGTTTTATATATAGTAGTGGAAAAATCGATGTACTTGGCCATTCTGGGCTTGGCGATTATGAAGTCGATATCCTCGCCGGTCTTACGTTTTATCTCGGCCAGTCTGGCTTTTACTTCAAAGAGACGCGCCCTGCCCGGAATCCCGTATGCTTTCAGTGCCGGTGACACGGCAAGGCAGATGGTCTTATCGGTTCTCGATTCATCGGCCACCACAAGCCTTGCGGTGAGAGGGTTCAGACCCCTCTCAAAGCACTCCACCGAAGCATAAAAGGATTTCAGATCGATGGCAACGTATTGTCTTTTCATATATTATCCCTGAGCTGCAAAATTGTGGATAGGTGTAGCACACTTACCACAGAAGAATGAATTGAAATTGCATACATTTCCGCACTTCGGGCAGTAGATCATACGAGGTGGCTCGCGGCGCAGGATAGCTGTTGTCTGCTCTTCTACCGGAGAAGGTGCGAACATATTATCCGGTGCGTAAGGGTTCTGGTTCTGCGCAGCCTGAGGCTGGTTGAACTGCTGCTGAGGAGCGGCACCCTGAGCGTAAGTATTCTGTCCCATAGGAGCCTGACCAAACTGCTGCTGAGGAGCCTGACCGTAAGCATTCTGTCCCATAGGAGCCTGGCCGAACTGCTGCTGAGGAGCGGCACCCTGAGCGTAAGTATTCTGTCCCATAGGAGCCTGGCCAAACTGCTGCTGAGGAGGCTGACCGTAAGGGTTCTGGCCCATAGGAGGCTGACCGTAAGGAGCGGCACCGCCGGCATATGCAGGATTCATAAGGCCCGGCTGACCGTAACCCGGAGCCGGATTAACCCAGTACTGCTGATATACGGGCATGTTGTATAATGCTGTATTTTTCTTTGATGCATTAAGTATAACTCTGATCGTATAAATATCGGCGATGATAACAAATATAAAGAAGATAACGATCATCGCAAGGTCCTGTGTAAACAGGCAGAAATCGTAGAAACCGTGAAGAACCATTGCGGTTATGAATCCGCGGAGAAGGTTCTTGGTAACGCCCGACTTGTTTCCCATGATCTTGGCGTACTTTGCTTCACCGTAATAGTATCCCATGAAGACAGAGAACATTCCGTGAGCAGGAATAGCCAGAAGCGCTCTTCCTATAGCAAGACCGAGTCCGCTGTTGCCCTTGGCACCGAGAACGTAAAGGATATTCTCTATCATGGCGAATCCCATGGATGCGAAGAAGCAGTATACTATACCGTCGAACTTGAAGTTGAAAGCAGGATGATTCCATGTAGGGAAATAAGCTGCCATAAACTTTACGAATTCCTCAATAAGAGCAACTCCGAGAAATGCGGTTATAAAATGATAAGCATAGGACGGAGCCTTTTGCGGAACGCCGAAGATCGGATTGATCATAGCGGCAGCCACATCCTCGAGAAGAACGGCCGGAATAGCTGATACGATTCCGAGAAAAACCAGTCCGACAAGAAGCTTAGGAGGTTCTTTTTCATAAGAATCCTTAGCGTAAATAAAGAACAAAAGCAGTATTACGGGCAGTATTGCCAACAGTGTTAAAAATATCATTTTTTAAAGTTCCTTTCCCCTCTAAAGAGACCCTCTGGGGCCGTTTTAAACACCTATTAGTTTATAGCAATATTAGTAAAAATTAAAGCAATATTTGAATAGAAATGCATAAAAAAATTTGTTAGTATTTGTTTATCACCATGGGGAAGTATGGGTTACAGAATTTAAGGGGGAGGACGTAGAAATGTTTCAGGAATTTAGTGCGAAAGCAGCAGAACTTGTTGACAAGATGACACTGGAAGAAGCTGCTTCACAGTTGAGATATGACGCACCGGCTATAGAGAGACTGGGTATCCCGGAATATAACTGGTGGAGTGAAGGACTGCACGGCCTTGCAAGAGCAGGTACAGCTACGGTCTTTCCGCAGGCTATCGCGCTTGCCGCAGCATTTGATAAGGATATGCTTAAGAAGATCGCTGAGGTAGTATCAACAGAAGCGAGAGCCATTTATAATGAAAACTCTAAGCGCGGTGACAGAGACATATATAAAGGTCTCACCATATGGTCACCTAATATAAATCTTTTCAGAGACCCGCACTGGGGCAGAGGTCAGGAGACTTACGGAGAGGATCCTTATCTCACATCAAGACTCGGTGTGGAGTTCATCAAGGGCCTTCAGGGCGACGGCAAGTATCTGAAGACAGCCGCCTGCGCAAAACATGCAGCAGTCCATTCCGGACCTGAGGCTACAAGACATTCCTTTGATGCAATAGCGTCTGCCAAGGATATGGAAGAAACATATCTTCCTGCATTTGAGGCAGCGGTAAAAGAGGCAGGTGTTGCCGGAGTTATGGGTGCGTATAACAGACTCAACGGCGAACCTTGCAACGGAAGCAAGAAGCTTCTTGTAGACATTTTCAGAAAGAAATACGGTTTTGAAGGATATATAGTTTCAGACTGCTGGGCTATTAAGGATTTCCATGAGAATCACATGGTAACTTCGGGACCGACAGAATCGGCAGCTATGGCTATTTCCGCAACCTGTGATGTAAACTGCGGAGTTGTTTATCTCTACATGCTCAAGGCTTACGAGGAAGGACTTGTAACAGAGGAGCAGATCAGAGAAGCAGCTAAGAGAGCCATGACCATAAGACTTGCGCTGGGTATGTTCGCAGATGATTGTGAGTATGACAACATCGGTTACGATGCCGTATGCACACCTGAATCCGGAGACCTTGCTTATGAAGCAGGCGCCAAGTCGGTAGTAATGCTTAAGAATGACGGAATACTTCCGCTTAACAGAGACAAAGTCAAGACGGTAGCTGTTATAGGCCCTACCGCAACATCCGTTAATGTACTTAACGGAAACTATAACGGAACCGCTAATGAATATGTAACAAATCTTGACGGAATCAGAGCTGCAGCGGGCAAAGACATAAGAGTCCTTTACGCAGAAGGAAGCAACCTTTTCAGAGATAAGGTTCAGCCGCTTGCCAAGGACGATGACAGAATTACTGAGGCAGTGATCGTTGCAGAACACAGTGACGTTGTCATCCTTTCTCTCGGACTTGACTCTACCATCGAGGGAGAAGAGGGTGATACCGGAAATGCATTTGCAGCGGGAGACAAGAATTCCTTGTTCCTTCCGGCTTGTCAGCAGAGATTACTCGAGGCTGTTGTTAAGACAGGTAAGCCTGTGATACTTGTTCTTAACACGGGTAGTGCCATGGATGTAACCTTTGCTGATGAGAACTGCAATGCGGTACTTCAGTCCTGGTACAGTGGTGAGTACGGCGGACGCGTTCTCGGAGATATCCTCTTCGGAAACATCTGCCCAAGCGGAAAGCTTCCGGTTACATTCTATAAGGATGGAACTACACCGGACTTCAACAATTACAGTATGAAGGGCCGTACATACAGATATATGGACAGTGTTCCGCTTTATCCTTTCGGATTCGGACTCAGCTACAGCAGCTTCTCTTACGGAGAGCCTGAGTTTGATGAAGCAACCGAAGAAGTAAAGGTAGCGGTTACAAATACAGGCAGCATCAAGGCCGATGAGGTTGTTGAGATATACATTTCCTCCGAGGAAGCTGCCAAGTACGGTGATCAGCCGAGATACAGCCTTTGTGGTTTCGACAGAGTGACTCTCGAAGCAGGGGAAACAAAGACTGTCAGTGTTAAGATAAGCGACAAAGCCTTCACTCTTGTTAATGAAGAAGGCGAGAGATTTACACCGGGCGGTGAGTACACTCTCTATGTGGGAGGACAGCAGCCGGACGAAAGAAGTCGCGAACTTACGGGAAACTCGGTACATACCGTAAAAATTCATAAATAAATAATAAAATTTTATATTCCATTGAATGTGAAATAGATTTAAAATATAAAAAGTCACACAATAAAAATTTTTTAGGAGGTTGTAGCATGAAGTTTTTTATTGATACCGCAAATGTTGATGACATTCGCAAGGCGAATGATATGGGAGTTATATGCGGTGTAACAACAAATCCATCTCTTATTGCAAAAGAGGGAAGAGATTTCAACGAAGTTATCAAGGAGATAACATCAATCGTTGACGGACCTATCAGCGGAGAAGTTAAGGCAACAACTGTTGACGCAGAAGGTATGATCAAGGAAGGCCGCGAGATCGCAGCTATCCATCCGAATATGGTTGTTAAGATCCCTATGACAGTTGAGGGACTTAAGGCAGTTAAGGTTCTTTCAAAGGAAGGAATCAAGACAAATGTAACACTTATTTTCACAGCTAATCAGGCTCTTCTTGCAGCTAAGGCAGGTGCAACATATGAATCACCATTCCTCGGAAGACTTGATGATATAAGCACACCAGGTATTGACCTTATTGAATCAATCGTTCAGATCTTCGACAACTATGGTATCGAGACAGAGATCATAGCTGCAAGTATCAGAAATCCTATTCATGTAACAGACTGCGCACTTGCAGGTGCTGACATCGCAACT